>JAEUKT010000002.1:1500000-1634205 GCA_016794125.1 Alphaproteobacteria bacterium
CAACAGCGGCAGCAACACGGTTGCTGGCGGTGGCGGCGCGGACGTGCTGACTGGCGGCTTGTCGGATGACGTGTTCCTGTTCGACGCGGCGACGGCATATGGCGGCATCGACACGATCACCGACTTCAACACTTCTGAAGGCGACGCGATCAACATTGCCGACCTTCTGACCGGCAATTACGACCCGATGCTGCATGCGCTGACAGACTTCGTGCGTTTCTCGGACTCGGGCGGCGACACGATCGTGGAAATCGACCGCGACGGCGCGGGCACGGGCTACGGCTTCACGCAAGTGGCGACCCTGACGGGTGTCACTGGCCTGACCGACGAAGACGCACTGGTGCTGGCGGGTAACCTGATCGTTACCTAACGGAACGGTACGGCAATTAAAAATTCCGGGGAGGTTTTGCGCCTTCCCGGAATTTTATTTCGCGCAGGGGGTGCGCCCCCGGGGCGGTATAAGATGTAACAACGGCGCGCTAAACCGCTCTGCGCAGGCGTAAATAACTGAAAACAAAAAGAAAAGGTGTCTCATGAACAAAGCAATCCTTACCTTCGCGGCCCTTGGCGTGCTGCTGGCATCCACCGCTTCGTATGCCGAAACCTCTTCCGACAGCGGATACCGCGCAAACCGCCCGCATGTTGCCGACAAGCTGGAAGACCGGATTGACCGCGCCGAGAATATCCGCGACCGCCGGGAAAACTGGCGCGACCGCATGGAAGACAAGCGTGACCGCCGCGAACAGTATTTTGATCGCAGGGAAGACAAATTCGACGCCCGCGAAGATGTGCGTGACGAAAAAGAAGACGTCCGCGATGCTAAGCATGACGGCGGAAAATACGACAAGGCTGAAGACCGCTGGGATGCCCGCGAAGACAAGCGCGATGCACGCGAGGATGTGCGCGACACCCGTGAAGACAAGCGCGACCGCGCGGAGCAAAAACTCGACAACCGCGAGGATCTCTGGGATCGTTCCGAAAACCGCCGCGACCGCCGTGAAAACGTGCGCGACAACAATCACGGCTCCAAGCCGCACCGCACCTTTAGCCGCACGCGTTCCTGATAGAAAGTTGTTTTGACGCATAAAACCCGCCCGGGCGTGCCTGCGGCGGGTTTTATGTTTGCGGGGCTTCCTGCGGGTATTTGAATTTCGCGTAAAGGATGCCGACAGAAACAAGCGTTTTGACGGCGACCAGCAGCACCGCGCCCGCGATACGAGCGTCAAGCGCCATAGCGACCAGCAGGCCGAAAAATCCGCTGCCAAACAGGATGAACAGGCGCGCATAAGCATCGCCCACCGCCGATGACGCAATAAAGCCGCGCGCTGTTCCCTGCGTTGCGCGGTAAGCGAAGAGCGCGGCTTCCCATGCCATCACAATCATGAACCACTTCCAGAAATCGATGTTTTCCAGCACCATTTCCATGGGAACCAGTGGGCCGGTCAGCTTGCGCACCGCCGTGCCTTCGGGCAGGAAAGACCCGATCAGGAAACATGTCATGACGATGAAAAAACCGAAATGCAGCGGCAGGGCGACGAGCGATGCAGCATGGCTGGCCGCCGCACCCCATTTTTTACCTCCGATGTCGCGCAACAGCGTTATGCCCAGCCGCAGCAGCGCAAGCATTCCCGCCGCAATCACCTCGACCCAGTAAAACGCCATCACGTCAAACGGCCGCCATTCGCCCGTCAGTACCAGCGCGAGCGGAAAGATATTGAACAGCACAACGATAACGACGTTGCGGCGGAAATCTTCCGCCCCGGCATTAACGATTTCATTATCGCCTATCATCTGAAACGCCCTTGGTTTTTTGCCGCGTTTACCAAGGTTAACGCGGAATGTGCCGCCTGTCATTAGACGAAGAACGCAAATTGTGGCAAAATAGAACTCTAGCCAGCGGGAAACGTTGCGGTATGGTCAAAAACGCTTTTACCCATGACAACGCCTCTCTTGACGGTTTTTACGTCCTGCGCGGCTATGACCGCGCGGCGGGCGTGATGTCGTCGGTGATGGATTTGCCGAAAGCGGATGCGATTGCGCTGATGGAAAAAATCCACGGCCATCGCGGTACGGGAGACGTCGATGAAAACGGCAAACGCAGCCAGGAAAAATATTATAACGAGCGTAAGGCAACCGACGACTGGCTGCGCGAAAATGCCGGCGCGGTGATGGAGCGGCAGAACCCGATATTCTTCGCGCTTACGAATGATCCCGAAACGGTGAAAAAATTCATGACGGCATCGGGCAGCGATGTGCTGGTCGTACCGCTGAAAGACCTCGACCTGTCGAAATGGTCGTTCACCTTTGACGACAGCATGGCCAATTTTTTCGCGCGCGAAGGTAAGAGTTTTTTCCGCAGCGACGAACATCCGCTGCATGGCACGGTGATGGATGCCGCAAAGATGGCCAAGGCGATCGCGCAATACGGCACGAACCTGCCCGACGGCAGCCCGCGCACCTTCGAGGCGCAATACTGGAGCGAAGCACCGCTGAAAGGGGAGGTGGTGCCGGGCCGGTCGCCGGCAACCCCAAAGCCGGATGAATACGGGCGCGACACGCGCGCCGTCGAAAAACCTGCGGCTGCGGTAAAAGCCGAAGCGCGGGTTAAGCCTTAGCCGCTTTTTCCTGCGCCAGCCTGGTCAGTTCGGCATGCACATCCTTGAAAACGGTATCCCAGTCGCCGGGAATATCCTGGCGGAAATAGCGCATTGAGGGATACCACGCGCAGGCGTTCTTTTCCTTGTAGCGGCTGGTATAGAGCCAGTAGGGGCGAAAGCCGAGCAGGTTCCATACCGGCTTGCCAAGCGATGCCGTCAGGTGCGCGACCGAGCTGTCGGTCATGATGACAAGGTCAAGTTCGTTGATGATCGCAGCAGTATCGGCAAAATCATCGACCAGCGGGCCCATTTCCAGCACAAGTCCCTGACCGCCGGCCTGCGCCAGTTGTGGTTCGCACGGGCCTTTTTGCAGACTGTAAAGCTGCACGCCCGGGATATTGGCGAAGGGCATGAAACGATCGACCGACACCGCGCGCTTGTTGTTGCGGGCAAAGGTGATGCTGCCGGACCACACGATGCCGACCTTCAGGCGGTTGCCGGCGTTTTTCAGCAGATGCGCAGGGCCGGGCTGCAGCGGGGCTGCGGTCAGCTTGGCGGGTGCCGGAATATTGGTGAAGTCGGTCTTGAAAATGCCGGGCAGGCTCATCATCGGCACGTGGAAATCGATGTTTTCGCCGATATCGCCGAATTCCATCACACGGTCCGCGCCGATATTTGCGAACAGGCGGTGCAGCGCCTTGTTGCATTGCAGGACCACGCGCGCGCCGCGCGCCTTGATCAGCGGAATGTAACGCGCGGCAAGAATCGTGTCGCCAAAACCTTGTTCTTCATGGACAACGATGGTTTTGCCCTGCACGTCTTCGCCGGTCCATGCGGGCACGGGGTAATTGCGTTCCTTCAGCGTGCCGAGTTTCCAGCGAACCTCGAAGCTTTCCCAGCCGCGCTTGAAATCGGCCATATCCAGATAAGTCATGGCGCGTTCCCATTTGATCTGGGAATCTTCGGGCTTCATTTTGCAGGCGATGTCGAATTGCTCGACCGCGCGTTCCGAATGGCCGGACTCACGCAGGGCGATTGCAAAGTTGGAACGGATCAGGAAACTGTCGGGCGCAAGCTCGACCGCGCGTTCATGCGCGGCAATCGCCTCGTCGTTTTTGTCCATCGCCAGCAGGCCGTTGCCGTAGTTGGTGAAGGCGGAAGGGTTTTGCGGCTGCAGCTGCACCGCGCGGTGCGTGCAGGCCAGCGCCGCGTCATATTTTCCCTGCGCGCGCAACAGCGTGCCGAGGTTCAGCCAGCTGGGCGCATCATCGGGCTTCACCAGCAGGATCCGGCGATAGCCGACCGCCGCTTCGTCCAGCCTGCCTTCTTCTTGCAGCTTGACCACATCCTTGAACGGCATGATCTGGATCGGGGTGTTTGCGGCGGGCTTTTGTGCGGGGTCTGTTTTTGCCATCGTGGATGCTTTTGCCATTTAAAATGTCTTCCGGTTGAAACGGGTGTTCGAGCGCAAGTATTCCGCGAAAAGGCGCGGAAATACAGGGAATTTTTGCTCTGGTATTATGTAATGTATTCCAGAATTGCCCGTATTCCCCAATCCTGCTACCGTCCTTTTACCCTCTCTGAAACAAAGGAAAATGCCATGAAAAACGGTGCAATCGTGATGTTTGCCATTCTGGGCCTGCTGCTGGTGTTCCAGCAGACCGGCCACAGCCAGCCCGCACCGGTGGTCGCGGGGCGTTTTGCGATGTATATCAATGACAGGGACGGGCGTAACTACCTGCTGGACACCCAGACCGGTGACAGCTGGACGATGGAGCCGATGTCGCGCAAAAACCGCTTTATCGCGGTGTGGAAACAGAACGTCCGTACCAACACGTTCGAAGAACAGGACCGGATTTTCAGCAACAGCGCGAACGCCCTCGCCATCGTCGCGCCAATCCCCGGAAAATAAGGACACAGATCATGAAGGCAGAAATGAAACAGCAAAGCGCGCAGCGTCAGGCCGATGTGTATAACCCCGCAACCGGCGAGGTCGTGCGGCAGGTGGCATTCAATTCCACCGCCGATATCGACGCGCTGGTGCAGCGGGCGAAAAAGGCGCAGGCAGGCTGGGGCGAACAAAGCCCGGCGAAGCGCGCGCGCGTGATGTTCCGCTTCCTCGAGCTGCTGAACAAGAACGCGAAAGAACTTGCGAAAATCATCTCCGCCGAACATGGCAAGGTGCTGGTCGATGCCGAGGGCGAAGTTTCGCGCGGCATCGAGGTCGTCGAATTCGCAACCGGCATACCGCACCTGATCAAGGGCGAATACAGCGATAACGTCGGCACCGGTGTCGACAGCTATTCCCTGCGCCAGCCGCTGGGCGTGGTCGCGGGCATTACCCCGTTCAACTTTCCGGCCATGGTGCCGATGTGGATGTTCCCGATCGCGCTTGCCTGCGGCAACGCCTTTATCCTGAAACCGTCGGAGCGCGATCCTTCCGCCGCCGATTTCATGGCAAAACTGCTGGCTGAATCCGGCCTGCCCGACGATGTGTTTATCGTGGCGCATGGCGACAAGGAAGCGGTCGATGCGATCCTGAACCATCCCGATATCGCGGCGGTCAGCTTTGTGGGCTCTACCCCCGTCGCCGAATACATTTATAAAACCGGCACGGCGAACGGCAAGCGCGTGCAATCGCTGGGCGGTGCTAAAAACCACATGATCGTGATGCCCGATGCCGATATCGCGCAGGCTTCCGACGCGCTGATGGGTGCTGCTTACGGATCGGCAGGCGAACGCTGCATGGCGATTTCGGTCGCGGTTGCGGTGGGCGACGATGTGGCCGATAAACTGGTCGCATCGCTGACGCCCCGTATTCAGGCGCTGAAAATCGGCCCCGGCACCGATGCCACAGCCGATATGGGCCCGCTGATCACCAAACAGCATCTGGACAAAGTGAAGGGTTACGTTGAAACCGGCGTGGGCGAGGGGGCGAAGCTTGCCGTCGATGGCCGCGGCGCATCGGTGAAGGGGCATGAAAAAGGCTTCTTCATGGGCGGCTGCCTGTTCGACAACGTGAAACCCGGCATGACGATCTACAAGGAAGAAATTTTCGGCCCTGTGCTGGGCATCGTGCGCGTGAAATCGTACAAGGAAGCGGTTGACCTCATCAACGCTCACGAATACGGCAACGGCACCGCCATCTTCACCAACCACGGCGGCGTCGCGCGCAATTTCATGCGCGACATCAAGGTCGGCATGGTCGGCATCAACGTGCCGATCCCCGTGCCGGTCGCCTTCCACAGCTTCGGCGGCTGGAAACGCTCGCTGTTCGGCGATACGCATATGCACGGCGTCGAAGGCGTGAAATTCTACACCCGCATGAAAACCGTCACCGCCCGCTGGCCCGAAGGCCCTGCGAAGGGCGCTGATTTCCATTTTCCGCAGAATAAGTGATTAATGTCACATCACGCTGATGGTGTTTAACGATGCAATTTCGCAAATTATTCATCTTTGCGTTCGTGCTTCAAATTCTTTTGATTTGTGCATCGCCTGTATCGGCGCGTGAACAGGTCAGCGCCGATCAACAGCCGCAAGTATCGATATTTACGGAAAAGGCTCGGCTTCTTCTGGATAGCTGGAGAGGGCAATCATCTATTCTAGAGGCGGCCAAAAAAGAGATCGATGCCGCGCTTGCTGTAAACCCTTCTTCGCCTTCAACATTAAAAGAATTAGCCCGCTACTATATAATGGACGGATATATAAACAATTCAAATTACGAACCGGGAAGCCTTAGCAATGCGGAGGCTGCTTTGAATAAAGCTATCGCTGCAGATCCGGGATTTGCAGGTTCTTATATTTTGTTCGGTCATCTTTATTTCCAAATGAATCGCTTGCAGGATGCAAAAGCGGCTCTCTCGAAAGCGGACCAGATTGGAAGTGATGATCCATGGCTGCAGTTGAATTGGGCGGATGTATTGATCAAGGAAGGAAAGTTTGGCGAAGCCATCGAACGGTATAACAAAGTAATTGATACTGGCACGACGAATAGGAAGGCGATGCTGGTGGCCTTTAGCGGCATGATTAATTATTATTACGCATTAAATAAATTTGATCAGGTTGATGCGACATACAAGAAGCAAATTGCATACGAGCCAACATCGGCTTGGACGTATAGCAATCATGCAAATTTTTTGCTGTGTGCGATGGACAAATATGACGATGCGATTACGCAGGCACGCAAGGCTTTGAGCCTCATGGATTTTGGCATGGGGCGTTTTGTTCTGGGGTCAGCTCTTTATCGGCGTTGGGCACATTTGTCGATGTTCGGTGAACCCGGCGAAGCTACTGCAGCATTAAAAGAGGCGAGAGCTGTTTTTCCTGATATTGAAGCCGTTGTGGCAAACGTAAAAAACTGCTCTGCCATGGCAACTGTCGAACAAGTGCTGCGTACGCCACCACAGTAAAGGCGCGTCAAAACAAAAAATCCCCGCCGGTCCAAGGCGGGGATTTTTTATTGGGGGAGTATTCGTTTTATGCAGCGTCGGGGTTCTGGTTCGGGATTTTGTCGAACAGGTTCTTCAGCGTCTGGATATTCGCGGGCTTGGGCATATGGCTGTCGAAGCCGGCTTTGTCGGCCAGCGCGCGGTGCTGCGCACCGTCCCAGCCGGTATGGGCGATGATCAGCGAAGAACGGGCGGAGATTTCGTTTTTCAGTTTTTCGCAAACTTCGTAACCGTTCATGCCGGGCAGGCCGATATCCAGCAGCACCACATGCGGGTGCATACGGCGCGCCATATCGATCGCCATCGGGCCCGAATAGGCGATGGAGGCTTTGTATCCCAGCATTTCGACCATGGCGCTCAGGACGAATGCGGAATCCTTGTCGTCATCGACGATCAGAACGCGCGGCGGCGTTGCTTCGCGCGGTTCGGATGATTTCACGAGGAACGGCAGGTACTTTTGTACGTCGCTCGTCGGCATGATGGCGATTTCCATTTGATCCATGATTTTTTCTCCCCTCTACAGAGAATATGCGGAATGGCCGTGCCGGACGGTCCTGAGTATCAATATAGAAAACGCAGTGCATCGCCAATAGTTCCGCAATTTTATTTCGTTTTTTAGAAAATAAAAACGCCCCGGCTGTTGGGCACAGCCGGGGCGTTCTTGTGTGTCGCCGTCAGGGCAGGGACAGGCGATCAGGTCTTAGTTGTTGTAGTTATGGCGGCGGCCGTTGTCCCAATGGTCGCGGTCGTAGCGGCCGCGGCCATCGTTGTCGTAACGGTCGTATTTATTGGGAATGCCATCGCGGTCTTCGTCATGGTAACGAACCCATTTGCCGTTCGACTGGCGCCAGCCGTAACGGCGGCCGTCATTGTCGTTCCAGCCATATTTCGCGCGGTAGAAATCGCGGTCGTAATAGTTATTGCCCCAGTAGGTGCGCTCGTCGTAGGTGACGATATTCAAACCCAGCAGGCTGCCCAGCACCGAAACGGTGTCATAGCGCTGGCGATAGTTGGCGCTGATGTGCTGACCTGCAACCCAGCCGCGGAAACCGCTGGTCGAAACGTCGCACCATTTGTAGCCTTGTACGCAGCCGCGGACATTAAGGGGCGTGCCGCGCGCGATCTTGCCGATCAGCGGGTATTTGCCGGGGCCTGCGCGCACGTTCAGGTTGGTCGTCGCAACGCCGTCATAATAGGCGGCTTCTGCCTTGGGGGCGGCAGCAACGGTCAATACAACCGCAGCGGCAGCGATAATATATGTAAATTTCATCAGTCTCTCCTGTTTTTTAAATTCAGTAATCGGACAACGGCGGCACGGGCGAAGGGGTTCCCGCTTGATCGCCATTATTTTCAGTTTATATAACGAGCCGGACTGCCCCCATCCTGCGCAAAAAACGAAAGGAAATTTCTTATGGCTAATTCCCCGCTCAAGATCGAAGTCGCCGCCGATGTCGTCTGCCCCTGGTGCTATCTGGGCCTTGCGCGCCTGCAAAAGGCGCTGACGCTCCGCCCCGGCGTGAAGCCCGAACTGCAATGGAAGGCATACCAGCTGCGCCCCGAAACGCCGCAGGCGGGTGAAGATTACAAAGCGCTGATGGCGAAAAAATTCGACCCCGAACGCATGAAACAAATCCGCGCCAACATGACCGAAATGGGGCGCGAGCTGGGCCTGAATTTCGACTTCGATAAAATCACGCTGTCGCCCAACACCAACGCCGCGCACCGCCTGATCCGCTGGGCTGCCGCCGAAGGAAAAATGGAACAGGTCGCGATGGCCGTGATGAAGGCGTTTTTCGAAGACGGCAAGTTCATCGCCGACGAAAACGTGCTGGCCGATATCGGCGCGGCTTGCGGAATGGATCGTGCCAAGCTGGTGGAAAAATTCAAATCCGGCATCGACAAAGACACCGTCACCGCCGAATACCAATCCGTGCAGAACGCCGGCATCTCCGCCGTGCCGCATTACATCATGGGCGGCAACGTAAACGTCGAAGGCTCGTGGCCGGCGGAAGACCTCGTGGTGGAAATGGACAAGGCACTCGGCAAGGCCGCGTAATACATTACAAAAATCCGCCCTTTCCGCGTGAGCGGGTAGGGCGGATTTTTCTTTATAAAACAGTACGGTAACCGCACCCGTTTGACATATCCGAAATCGCGATTTATACCATAGTCACACAGTGGGACTTCACCCGCTGGCAAGGCCGGTCAGATTGCGGTCGCGGGCTGACAGATATTCACAGCCTACTCCTTAAAAGAAAAATTATTGCAGGCATCAGGCTTGGCATTTCGCCGTGGCCGCGCCGCGTCAGAAAAAGGTGTTAACATGACCGCACAGAAAAAGCCCGATGCGCAAAGCGCGCGCGACCAGTTCAACGGCCTCGACGATTTTTATGACCGCCAGCGCGAAGAACGCCGCAAACAGGTCGATGCCGAGATGAGCGAGAACATGTCCCGCATCGCCGACTGGCTGCCCCGCATCCTTGCGGATGAAATGCGTTTCCGCAAGCAAGGTACGGGGATCGACACCATCAAGCTGCGCGAGGAAGGGATGGGCGGCAAGGGCGTCCAGCGTATCAAGAATATCCGCATCGGCGTGAACGTGTTCCAGGCTGTCGTGTCGCCCTATAGCCAGGCGCAGCTGGAAGCCATGGACGGTTTCAAGGAACTCGTGCGCGTCTGCGCGTCGCCTGCGGTCGATATGAACCTGCGCGTCTATTACGACCGCGGCTGGGCATCGACCATGTTCGAGATCCAGTTCGACCGCCCGTTCGACCGCAACGGCCCTTACAAAGATATGCTGCAAGACAAACCCGCAGCTCCTGCCGCTGCCGTGGAAGCGTTGCCCAAGCCGAAGCTTGCCGCGCCGGCGCCTGCCGAAGCCAATGTGATGGAACGCCGCCCCACGCATCCGGGCGCATTGCTGGCGAAGGACATCCTGCCCGCGCTTGGGATGGATGCGAAAACTTTCGCGGCGAAACTTGGCGTTGAAACCCGCGCGCTCAACGCTGTGCTGAAGGAAAAAGCGCCCGTGACGCCCGACCTCGCTAAAAAACTGTCGAAAACCTTCGGCAACTCCGCGCAGTTCTGGATCAATATGCAGAACAACCACGACGGCGTGAAAGCCCCCGCGAAACCTGCCGTTAAGAAACCTGCTCCCAAGCGCCGCTAACCTGCTGCGTCTTTAGCCCCCTCTCCCGCGCGCGGGAGAGGGCTGGGGAGAGGGGATAGCGGCGGGATAAAACCCAGCAAATCCAACGCCGTCGCGATTATTTTCCCGAATTATCTTGATTTTGAACACCCATCCTGTTACATGATTGCGTGAGTTCGAATACTGACTCTTATCAATGAGCCGCCGGTTAAGGCGGTACCGCCCCGAAAAGGGTGCGAGAAACGAACTGCTCCTTCGTTTGCGTTTGCCAAGAGTTACCGGCCAGAGTGAAGGCCGGGATTTTAGCTCGAAACGCCCAACAGGCCATGGTGGCCGGGCACGCAAACGCGCTTTCATCACGACAAGCGCCTGACAGAAAAGGAACGCCCGCGCAGGGTTTCTCGCGCGACGGGCAAAATATATTCACATGGAAAACTTCTACACGCTGCAACTGCCGCAACCGCTGCTCCTCGCGCTCGAGAAAATGAAATTCGACAAGCCGACGCCGATCCAGGCGCAGTCGATCCCCGCCGCCCTTGAGGGCCGCGACATCCTCGGCTCCGCGCAGACCGGCACGGGCAAGACGGCCGCTTTCTCGATCCCCATGATCGCGAAAATCCTCAACGACCCGAAAGCGACCGCGATCGTCATGACACCGACCCGCGAACTGGCGGCGCAGGTGCTGGATGCGGTGAAGCTGATGCTCGCCACGTCGCCGCAAATCAAGACCGCGCTGCTGATCGGCGGCCAGTCGATGTTCAAGCAGCTGCAGCAGCTGCGCGCCCGCGCCCGCATCATCATCGGCACGCCCGGCCGCATCAACGACCATCTGCAGCAGGGCAGCCTGAACCTCTCCACCACTTCCTTCCTCGTGCTGGATGAAACCGACCGCATGCTCGATATGGGTTTCGGCCCGCAGATCGACCGCGTCGTGTCGCGCATGCCGAAACAGCGCCAGACGCTGCTGTTCTCCGCCACGCTGCCGCCGCATATCGTGAAGGTGTCGCAGCAATACACGCATAACCCCTTGCGCGTCGCCGTCGGCGAAGTCAACCAGCCGATCCGCAAGATCAAGCAGGAAGTCGTACGCACCGTGACGGCCGAGAAATACAACCTGCTGAAGCAGGAACTGCGCGCGCGCACCGGCTCCGTCATCATCTTCGTGAAGACCAAGCGCGGCGCCGACCGTTTGGCGCTGAAGCTGAACGGCGACGGTGAATCGGCCGCCCCCATCCACGGCAACCTGAACCAGAACCAGCGTAACCGCGTCATTCAGGCCTTCCGCGAGATGAAGCACCGCATCATGGTGGCAACCGACGTCGCCGCGCGCGGTCTCGATATCCCGCATATCGAACACGTCATCAATTACGACCTGCCGCAGGTCGCCGAAGACTACATCCATCGCATCGGCCGCACCGCGCGCAACGGCGCGGAAGGCTCGGCGGTCTGCTTCCTGACGCCCGACGACCACGACCTGTGGCGCGATATCCAACTGCTGCTGAACCCGTCGGAACGCCCCGCGCGCAAAGGCAACGCCGACATGGACGAAGCTGCGCCCAAGCGCGAGGAAAAAGCGCATGTTGCCGCCAAGCCCCCGCGCAAAGGTCAGGGTGCGCGCGCAGACCGTAAACGCGGCGAATACGCCAAGCGCGAAGCGATGGAAGCCCAGCGCCGTTTCGGCGAAGGCGAACGCAAATTCGACAAACCGAAAGGCGACCGTAAATTCGGCGACCGCAAGTTCGGCGACAGAAAATTCGGTGACCGTCCGCAAGGCGAGCGCAAGTTCAATGACCGCCCGCAGCGTAATTTTGAAGACCGGCCCGCGCGCAACTTCGGCGATCGTCCCGAGCGTTCGGAACGTCCGCGTTTCGATCGTAACGATCGTCCGGAGCGCAGTGAGCGCTTTGATCGTTCCGAGCGCAAAGACTATAACCACCGCCCCAACCGCGCGGAGCGCAGCTTCAGCGACGATGCCGGCGCGGGCGATTTCCGCGCCGAACGCGGTCAGGGCCCCGCACGTTCGCGCGAAGGTCAGGAACGCAAATTCCTGTCGCGCAACAAGGCACATAACCGCGGCGGATTTGCCAAGCGTGACGCGAAACGCGGCGGTGGCGAAGGCCGTAAATCCTTCGGCGGCGGCAAACGCTTCGGCGGTTCGCGCGGCTGATAACGGATAAACCGAAATAAAAAACCGCCCCGGCATACACCGGGGCGGTTTCTTTTTATCGGGATTACTGCAGGCCGGACAGGTTGAAATCCTTCGGCCAGCTGAGCGTCCAGCCGAGCTTCAGCTCTTTCTTTTCCTTGGACGCAAGGGGAAATTCCCAATACAGCATGCCCTTGATGTTGTCGGAATTGTCCTTGTAACCGGCTGTGGTTGTTTCCTTGCCGATTTCCACGACGATCTTTTCGTTCCGCGGCGCGGGCACGGTTTCCTTCACGACGACCATGATCGGGTCTTTGTGCAGGTTCTGCACTTCTGTCGCATAGTTGCGCTCCAGCACGGTGTCGCGACTGATAACGCCCGCCTCCTTGCGCTCGTCCTTCAGCACCTTACGCTTGACCGATACCTGATCGTCGATGCCGAAATAGAAATCGGTTTCCTCTTCCGGACGCAGCAGCTTGGTGCGCGACTGGCCGACGAATGCGCCGTCGCGGAACAGGTTGACCTGACCCGGCAGGATGGGCGTTTCGCCCTTCAGCTTCGATTTCGCGACAAGGAACGCATCGCCGCTCAGCTGCGGCTTGACGTGGATTTCCAGTTTCGATGCCACAACATAATCGCCGATCATCAGCTTGGTTTCCGATCCGTCGGCGGGCACGGTTGCGGGGCCGGGGATTTTATATTCGGCGGTGAAACCGGTGGTCTGTGTTTGAGCCGGCGTGAAAGACGCCGCCTTTTCCTCCGGCGGGGGCGGTGCGGCGGGGGCTGCGCCGCCGAAGACATCGACGGAATCCATTTGCAGTTCCTGAGCGGAGACCATGTTCTGCATCATCGCGCCCCGCTCTGCGCCCTTCGCCATAAATCCGCCGCTTGCTTTGTAGCCTTCATACGCATCCACCCACATAGGTTGCAGGTCGGGCAGGCTCGCCCCGCGCTGCGGCTGGGCGGTAGAAAGGCTGAGGGAAATGCCCGTCCAGTCTTCGCCCGTTTGCTGGCGGACTGCGCCGAACTGCGTCAGTTTCAGGTCGCCCTTGCCTTCGGTCGAAAGCCGCGCGTCATAGAGCGGCTGCCATGTGGCATTCGGCACCTGATAGCTGAGCTCGACCGTAAGGCTGGTGGCCGATGCGGTTTCAACAGGGATGCTCACCGAATAGGTGCTGCGGCCGCCGGTGCGCAGCGTGGCAAGCTCGCTCACGATCTTCTGCTGTTCGCGCGACAGTGCGCGGGCGCGGATGTCATACTCGACCAGCGCCTTTTGCGCCTCGCCGGCTTTGGTGCGGATGGTTGCCGATGCTGCCGCCCATTGGTCGGGCTTCAGGTTGATATCGGAGATTTGTTCGGAAATACGCGATTGTGCCATCGTGCCAAGCAGCTGGATGAATGATTTCTCCGCCTCCACGCCCTCGCGTTCGGCGTTCAGGAGCGTGAGCTGGTCTTGTATCGCCTCGGCTTTGGTATTCAGTTCGCGTTCGCGCTCCGATGTCAGTTCGCTCGACATGACTTGCTTATGCGACACCGCGCCGAATTTCACTTCCGCGCGCGCCTTGCCTTCGGCGCGTAAGGAATCCGGCATCAGGCTCGCGGGCAGGCCGGTGAAAACAACCGTATGCGCGCCTGCGGGAATATCGACGACGGCGACGCGCGTTACTTTTGCGCGGTCGGTATAGACGGTCGCGGCGGTGATCTTGCTGGCGGTTTCGATATTCTTCGCATCTTCCTGCGCGAAAACCGAAACAGGCGCGAGCAGCAGCAGCGCAACGAATGCGTAAATCAGGCGTGTCATGTTCTAAAACCCTTTAAATCATGAGGTTGTGCAGAATGAATTTGTCACTTAAGATACCATCATATCAGACGGGGTAAATCAATGGATCGCTTTATTCGCTATGCCGCGTATTTCCTGAACGCAGCGCTTATCGTTTTTATCTTTGTGGTTGTTTTCAACACCTATAATTCGCGCGACCGCATGCTGGCTTTTGCCGTGCTGCTGGTGCCGGTCGCCAGCATCTGCGCCCTGAAATCGGGGCCGGATTGCGAAGAACGGAAATTACAACGCGAGGTCAACAAGGCGCGCCTGCGCGCTGAACTTGCAAAACTTTCCGGTAAATAACCCCTTAAAATCAGCATTTTACTAAAATGCGCTTTCTGCACGCAGGGGGATCTTATGATCGTCTGTATAACTAGCATGAAACAAAACGACAAATGACCGAATTGAACGCGCCAAGGGACGAGGAACTGATGGGCCGGATCGCACAGGGCGACAGGCATGCCTTTGACCTTCTGGCGAAACGACACCTCAACCGTGTCTATGCGATTGCGCGGGTGATGGTGAAGAAACAGGCCGATGCGGAGGATGTGGCGCAGGATGTTTTTACGCGGCTCTGGATTTACGGGCCGAAATGGCAGGACGGTAAATCGGCGTTCACGACATGGCTTTATCGCATCGTGGTGAATTGCTGCAACGACCACCTGCGCAAAAACAGGAATACCGGCGGCGAAGTGCCGGAAGATTTGGCAAGTGCAGACCCGAACGGCGAAGCGATATTGTCGCAGCGCCAGACGGAAGTAAAGGTAAGGGCAGCGTTGCAAAGCCTGCCGGAGCGTCAGCGGATCGCGGTCACGCTGACCTATTTTCAGGGGCTGACAAACCCCGAAGCCGCGGCCGCGATGGACATGCACATCAAGGCGCTGGAAGGATTGCTGGTGCGGGCGCGCAAGACGATGCGCGGGATGCTGGAAGATGAAAGGACACAAGATGCAAGAAAACTGGGAACAGCAGGTTAGGAATCTGAAGGTGGAGCCCGCGCCCGATGCGCTGCTGGCGCGCATCACCACGGTGGTGCCGAACCTTGCGCAAATCCGCGCAGAAGAAAAACAGACGGTGGCGGGCGTGCTGTTGCGCTTCATGAGCGAATTGCAATACGGTTTCGGGCTGAAACTGGCGGGCTTTGCCTGCGTGGCGGTGGTGGGGATGGCGTTCGGCGTGACCGGCGCCGCGGAAAGCCCCGACCTGTTCGGCTCTTTGATATTCGGCGATATCGGTTGGGAGAGTGCAATATGACGACGCAAAACTGTTCAAAATCCTGTCTTGGCATCATTCTGTTTTTATCGCTTACCGCGAACGTCTTTATGGGCGGCGTTCTGGCAGGCAAGCATTTCTTCGGCGGCGACGCCGGGGGCGGCATGCAGATCGGCAAGGTGATCAAGGCCTTCCGCGGCTTGAGCGACGAAAGCCGCGAAAAAGCGATGGCCGCCGCAGAGAAAAACTGGCCCGAGGTGCAGAAAAGCCTGAAGGCCGTGCGTGAAAAACGCGATGCGGTGAAGAAAATCCTCGCGCAGCCGGAATACAAACAGGAAGACCTCGACAAGGCCTTCGCCGAAGTGCGCGCCGAAGTGAACAACCTGATGGTATCCGGGCAGGCGCTGGGATCGGACATCCTGCGCGAGCTGACGCCGGAAGAACGCCTGAAGCTCATCAAGAAACTGCCGCGCCCGCCTGCCGAATAGGGCGGGGCAGGGTCGGGAAAAAAGCCGGATGTGAACTCCGGCTTTTTTCTTTTTTATCAATATCTTACCTTAAATATTATTGACATAATAAATAAACTCCGGTTATAAATGCTTTTTTGTCCCAACAGGGCAGGGCAATGCACGAGCCGTATGATTCATACAATTTAACGCCTGCGCAGGCAGAGCGGCAGTTGCTGGCGGAAGTCCGGAAGACCGCGCTTGGGCGGGGATTGCTGGATTACCTTGAACAGCAGGGCGTCGAGATTGTGGTGACCGAGGATGTGCCGCCTGTGATGGGCGCAGGCATCGTGGCCGGCGGCGGCTATATGCCGGCGGAGAAAAAACTTTACCTCGACCCGCGCGCGGGTGCCGACCGTCTGTTGCATTTCTTCGCCCATGAAACGCGCCATGTCGCCCAGATGGAAACGGAAATGCGGCGTAATTTTTCCGCCGCCGCGTTCGAGCCGCGCGGACATTTGTTCGCGGTGCGGCTGATGGAAATGGATGCCGATGCCTTTGCTGTATATTTTATTTACAATCACGCCCGTGAAACGGGCAGCCACGCCTTTGGCAACCTGTCGAAAAGTACCAGCTGGCGCGAGACGCCCGACAGTCTGGAGGCCGACCGCGCGCCGCTGTATAACGTGTTCTACGCCGCATGGGTGCAATCCGGCCGCGTTGATGAAGCGGCGGCAATGAAGGCGGCAGCGCTGGCTTGGCTGGATAACGAACAGCTGGTTTCAGCCTATAACGAAAGCGCGCTGCTCGGCTGGCGCAAGGGGGCGTGGCAGGGGCTTCTGAACCATGCAGACAACGCGCAAAGTCCGTTTGCCGTGGCCTTTGCCCAAGCGGTGCGCGCGCCGCATGATGTTGCGGGACTGTTCATGGATCGTGCCGCGGATTTTTCCGGCCTGTTTTCCGGTATCGGAGTACCCGACTATCTGGACGAAGACGCGCTTGCCGGTTTTGCGGTGCAGGTGATGGACGGTCAGGCGAAACTGGCCGAAACTGCGCAAACGGCCCTGCGCGGTGCCATCGATGACTTCGCGACGGCGGCATCGCACTACACCGCCATGGCCGATACGCAAAAACCTCGTAAAGCCGCGTCGCGCAAGGCTTCTCCTCGTGCCGCGGCGTGACATAAACCCGCAACAAAATTAGTTAAACTGTTTTTAAGCTTTACCCCCTATTCTTATAGATGGCTGATATCACCGCCATTGTCTCAGGGGAAATCCATGGCTGCCACGCCGTCTTCACTTGCGGTCCTTGTTGTCGATGATCACATGATCATCCGTCAGGTGGTCGAACAGAATTTAAAGAACATGGGGTTCACAGATATCGATACCGCAGGTTCTGCCACCGAAGCGGCGGAGCGCATGGCGGCACGCAATTACGATATTATTTTCATCGACTGGATCATGCCCGGCAAAAGCGGATATGCGCTGATGCAGGAATGCCGGCAGGAACGCAAGTTCGACGATGTCGCCTTCGTCATGGTGACGTCTGAATCCGACGAGCGGCACATGATCGAGGCGCTGAAGGCCGGCGCAACTTCGTACATCATCAAGCCCGTGCTGTCGAACGTCTTTTCGGACAAGGTCAAAAAAGTTCTCGACTGGCTCGGCAAGCGTGTCGAAAAGTCGGGCGTTCAATCGGCATAACAGGAAGACGCATGTTAAACATGTCTGGGATCAGAACCGATATTTCCGGCGTTGTGCAAAGCACGGTGGTCGAAACCTTCAACGGCATGCTGGGGCAAAAAGTCGTGTCGGCCGGCGACTGGGGCGCGCATGCGGCGGGCGGCGGCACGCGCATTTACGCCTGCCTGCTGCTGGACCAGACGCGCGGCGCATCTGCCAATTTCTGCTTTACCTTTGATGGCCAGCTGCTGGCACGTACGGCTGCCAAGTTTTACCCGCCCGAAGTGGCGCGTGAAAAAAACGTGCAGGAAGACATCGCCTGCGCGATTGCCAACATCGTCGGGTCGAAGGTCAAATCATGTCTCAACAAATACGGCCATGATTTTCAAATGGCCGTTCCCTTTGTCGCAGGGCCTGACGCGCTTTCGTTCGGGGGCAGCGAGGCAATTCACCTTCATTTCCGATGCGATGACCAGGCTGGCGCAGATGGTGATGGCCTTGTCGTGGATTTTGGTATTGATGAACGGCCGGCAGGAAACTGCTAAACAGGGACAATGCCCATGAAGACATTTTCGGCCAGAACATCACAAAGCGGGCTAGCAGACGCACTTGCAAGAGCAAAAGCTATCGCGCCGCAAGTTTCCCTTCTATTCGGCGCGTCGCGTTTTTTCGCCGACCGGGACAGCATTGAAAAGGCTTTCGCGGGTACAGGTCTCGGCGTCATAGGCTGCTCTACTGCTGGTGAAATTTCAGCTGGCGGCGTTTCGGACGACAGTTTTTCCCTCCTGGCCTTGCATTTCGACGCAACCGAGGTGAAAACCGCCGAAGCGCCGCTCAAGAACGCGCAGGCATCGCGCGCTGCAGGGCAGGAGATCGGGAAGAAGCTGGCGGCGCCAAATCTGGCCGGCATATTTGTACTGGCGCCCGGGCTGAATGTGAACGGCAGCGAATTGACGCGCGGCATCGTTGAAACAGCAGGGAAAAATGTCGTCGTCACCGGCGGTCTGGCGGGTGACGGCGGTGCGTTTGCCGCGACTTTCACGTTTATGAACGGGCATGTATATGGTGACCATGCGGTTGCTTTTGGGCTTTATGGCGACAAGATCAGCATACGTGCAGGTTCGCGCGGCGGCTGGAAGCCTTTTGGCCCTATACGCCGTGTAACGAAAGCGTCGGCGAATATTCTATACGAAATCGACGGCAAGCCCGCGCTCAAGCTTTACAAGGAATATTTGGGCGACAAGGCGAAAGACCTGCCCGCGTCAGGCCTGCTGTACCCGTTTTCCCTGCTTCGCGACGACAGCCGCGAAGATACCGGACTGATCCGCACGATCCTTGGCATTGACGACGCAACCGAAAGCCTCATCCTTGCGGGCGATATGCCGCAGGGAAGCCTTGTGCGGCTCATGCACGCAGATACTGACAGTCTGGTGGATGGCGCGCAGAATGCGGCCGGTGATGCCGGCGGCGCAGCGCCGGCCGACACAGCCACGCTGCTGGTGTCCTGCGTCGGGCGCAAGATCATCATGGGCAGCGACGTCGAAGAAGAGGTAGAGGCAGTGACTGCCGCTATCGGTTCGCAATCCGCTTATGCCGGTTTTTACTCCTATGGTGAAATAGGCCCTTCTGCGGGCGGCAGCTGCGAGCTGCATAACCAGACCATGACCATCACCCATATCCGCGAGTCCGCATGATATCAAAACGGCTCGCACGTTTATTGCGCAAGCATTTTGACGCTACCGATGCCGATGCCTTTATCGCGGGTCTTTTGCAGCAGGCCGATGATGTCGATCTGCCCGATAATATCCGCGCCAATATCCGCCGCTTTCCCGACTTCCTTGCACAGGTCGATGACAGTTACAACGAACTGGACGAGCGCATGAAAATCGCCGTGCGCAATCTTGAAATGTCGTCGGAAGAACTGAACAACAGCAATTTCGCCCTGATGCGCCACAATATCGCGACGAACGCGATGATGGAGGGGTTGGGGCAGGGGTTGTTGTTTTTTGGCCCCGATGGCATCTGTTCTCCTGTTTATTCCCGCGCCTGCCTGACGCTGCTGGAGGGAAACCCTGCGGATCGGCATATCGCCGATGTGCTGCGCCTTGACGAAGGCCAGCGCGCCGATTTCGAGCCGCTGGTCGGGCTGATGTTCGATATAGATTCAACCGCTCTGAGCTTTGACGAGCTGATTGCGCTTGCGCCGCGCTTTTACCCGCATAGCCAGGGCCTGCAGGTCGCGCTGTCTTATAAACCCATGCAGGGCGCGACCGGAGCGCTGATGGGTATCCTGCTGGTCGCAACCGACATCACGGTCAAAATGCAGGCGCAGGAACGGCTGAGGCAGAAAGAGGAGCAGGTTCTGCGCACGCTGCGCATCGCCGGCAACCGCGCCAGTTTCATCCACACGCTTCATGTGTTCCGTACGGTATTCGACGAGATGGCGGATACGCGCGATCTTCAGGCGTTGCGCCGCGACCTGCATACGGTCAAGGGGATGGCAAACGTCTTCTACCTGCACGACATGGCAAAGATGCTGCACGAGATCGAGGGCCGCCTGGCCGCGCTGCCGCAGGAGGGCTGGCAGGCAGGATTGCGCGCTTTGCGCGCCGAATTCGACGTGCGCCTGGGACTGGGCATCGATCATGCGCACTGGCTGGGGCGTGAAATCTGGGGCATGGAGTTCGAAACGGGTCACGATGTCATCAGCGTCAGCACCGCCGATCTTGCGCGGTTTGGCGCGGATCTTCATGCCATGCTGCAGTCTGGCGGCGCATCGCCGGACAGCGCGAGCCGCCTGTTTTTCGAACGCGTCGCGTCGCAAAGCGTCTGGAGCCTGCTGGCGTTTTTCGAAACGCAGTTGTCCTATTTTGCCGAAGCCGCCGGACGTTCCATCCGCATCCAGCACGACAGCGGCGACGATGTAAGGCTGTTCCCGGATTTTTACCGCGCATTTTTCGACAGCCTGACGCATGTCGCCCGCAATATCATGGATCATGCTTACGAACCTGCGCCGCTGCGCGAGATACTGGGCAAGCCGCCGGAGCTGCAGGTGCATATCCGCACATCCTATACCGACAGCAGCCGCTCGCAGTTCCAGTTGGTCATCAGCGATGACGGACAGGGTATATCCTTCGACAAGGTCACGAAACGCTTGCGGGAAAAACGTGAAAAAATCGAAGGACGCACGGAAGCCGATCTGATGCAGCATATTTTTGACGCCGATTTTTCGACGCGCGACAGCGTGGATATGAACGCAGGGCGCGGCATCGGCATGAGCGCGGTGAAGGTGGCGGTTGAAAAACTGGGCGGCACGCTGCGCGTGTCATCGACAGAGGGCGTCGGCACGGCTTTGACGGTCGTACTGCCCGTACTGTGGCAGCCGCACGCCTAAACGCCACAAACATGGTATAATACGGGTATAAAAGGGACCTGCCATGAAACACACTCGTTTTCTCGTCGCTGCTGCCCTGCTGGTCGCCCAGTCGCTGGCCACCCCTGCACCCGCGCAGTTTCAGGACGGCTTGGGCTTGTACGAGGACGCGCCGGAGGGCGACGAGGCAGACAGCGCCAAAACCGACAACGTCACCCCCGCCATCAGCGAATACCGCAAGCAGCATCCGCTTGACGAAGATCACGAATATGGCGACGAAGGCGGGCGTGACATCATGGCGGATCCCGAAGACGAAGACGAAGACTAGGTTCCCGGGCCGAATCGCGCAACGATCATGCTTTTCAGCGCAATAATTTATCAAAGCACTTTAGTTATTGAATTCATGGTGTTTTAACGTGGTTTTGTTCGCTTCCTGACAGCTGCCTTACAAAGACTTTAACCTTTCACCGATAGAATAGATCTATTCAAACGAAAGGAACAAAATACAATCATGTATACCCGCATTCTGACTGTCGCAGCCGTTGCGCTGCTCGGCCTCTCCACCGCAACTTCAACGCCTGTGCTGGCGAACGACCACGAGCCTGCCGCTGCCGAAGCGCCTGCTGCTGCAGCGGACACGGCGGCAAAGCCTGCTGAAGGCGCAGCAGCCGCCCCCGCCGAAGAGAAAAAAGAAGGCGAGGACAAGGATGGCGACGGCAAACCCGACGAAGCCGCCCCCGCGCCTGCGCCCGAGGGAACAACGGAATAGTCTTATCCGTTCAAATATCAGGAAAGAGGCCCCGCAAGGGGCCTCTTTTTTCTGTGCCGCAACGTGATAGAATGCACTCCTACACAACGACAGGGTTTACACATGGCTTTCCCCAAGACGCGCATCGCGCCCGGCAGCAAGGTTGATTTGTCCAAAATCGATCCCGACGAAACCTTCGGCTGGAAAAAAGAAGATGCCAAGGTTCAGACCGCCGCCAACCTGGAGCGGATTGCTGAGCTGCAGGAGCTGATGCATTTCGAAAGCAAGTATAGCATGCTGATCGTGCTGCAGGCGATGGATACCGGCGGCAAGGACGGCACGGTGCGCGTCGTCGGCGGCGCGATGAACCCCGCCGGCGTGCGCGTCGTCAGCTTCAAGGCGCCGACCAAGGAGGAACTCGCCAACGGCTTCATGTGGCGCATCGAAAACGCCGCGCCGAAAAAACCGGGCGAGGTGGTCATCTTCAACCGCTCTCAATACGAAGATGTCGGCGTGGTGCGGGTCCACAACCTCGTGCCGGAGGCCACATGGCGTCCGCGTTTCGACATTATCAAGAAATTCGAAAAAGACCTGACCCTGCCGTCCAAGGAAATCCCCGCCGGCACCCAGGTGCTGAAATTCTTCCTGCATATCAGCAAGGATGAGCAATGGGGGCGGCTGATGGACCGCGTGAACGACCCCGACAAGCATTACAAGCTGAACGAGGGCGATTTCAAGGAACGCGCCTTCTGGGACGATTACATGAAGGCCTATTCCGAAGCGATCGAGAAGACATCGACCGAGGACGCGCCGTGGTTCGTCATCCCCGCCAACCGCAAATGGTTGCGCGACTTGATTATCTCGCAGATCGTGGTCGATCATCTGGAATCACTTAAAATGAAATATCCGCCGCCCGAGGTCGATGTGAAGGAGCTGCAGAAAAAATACTTCCCCGACGGCAGGACGGAACTTGCGGCGGCTGCGCCCGCCGATGCGCCCAGGAAATCGGCAAAAGACGATTTCAAGCCGAAGGGAAAATAGGAGATCGGGATGGCTGTATCAATCAACAAAGGCCTCGTCCGCGCGGGCATTTTCCTGAGCGTGCTGTGGATCATTGCGGTCGGTGTTTATGCGGCGGCGGAAGGCAACCACCGCAACGATGCCTGCGCGATCACCCCGAATGCCGGTTACTGCCATTACAAATTCTGGGCATGGGTCGCGCCGCAATCATCCGTCCAGACGACGAAGCCGCGCGAGAATGAAACATCCGAAGAACGGCTGAAGCGTGCGATTGTCAAAACCATCGTCAGCGCCATCGATGAAGTGCAGGCGCGCGAATTCCGCCTGCAACCCGACCGGCTGCTGATCGGCATGTTCGGCCCGCTTGCCGTCATGTGGGGCTTGGGTTTTGGTCTGACATGGGTCGTGCAGGGTTTCCGGCAGCCTAAATAATTCATTATTTTCAATGAACTAGATTGACGTATCCCGCGTTTTGACAAACCGCGAAGGATGGGCTACCGTCCTAACTTCCGCAGATTCAGGAAAATGAAAGGCGAGAAACCATGCTGCAGTGGATGCGCAAATCAATGGATAATTTCAATCAGGTGATTACCGAGGGAAATTACCGTATGCCGCCGATGACATGGGGCCGCCTGATTACCGGCATCAAGCCGCAATTGCAACTGCCCGCCACCTCCGAAGTCGCCGTCGGCACCACCATGATCGACACCGGCAAGATGCTGGGCGAAAAATTCATGTGGGCTTTCGCCGTCGCCGCGCTGACCGTCAGCGCACTGAAATGGGCAGCGATCGGCTTCGGGGTCGTGGGTGCTGCCGTTTATACCGCCGAATACTGGCGCGCCAAAAAATCGCGCAATGACGAAATCACCGAAATCAATTTCGCGGGGCAAAAGGTGAAAGGCACGCGCGCCGACCTGTATCGCCTGCACATGGCGCAGCTGCGCATCATGAACATACAGGATCATCTGGGTGCTTCGACCACCACCACGGCGGATGCGATCTGCACGGTGCTGGAAACCGTGAAAAACGAACGCGCGCGCGTGCAGGTGCTGGATGGCGGCCGTTACAAGGCCAGCGAAGCGGCCTATGCCTTCACCGAACCGGATTTCCGCCTGCTGGTCGATGACCTGCCGGAATTCGAGCCCAAAAAGCCCGGCGCGAACGATAACGAGCAGCAGGCCGAACCCGGCGCGATCAACAAAATCTCGCTCCGCGACGGATGGGACAGCAAACGCGTGAGCGCGGATGAAATTGTCGAACGCCTTGCGGCGCTGGAAGAATCCCTTCCGCCCGATGTGCAGGAAAAGCTTGCCGCGCGCCTCAACCGCAAGCCGCCGTCGGCGCCCGCAGCATGAACAGTCCACACGACAACGAACTGCTCGTGGCCGTCAAGGGGCGCAATCTTTCCGATTTCAAAAAATGGCTTGAACACGGCGCGAGCCCGGATGCGGCGGATGCCGATACGGGGCACAGCGTGCTGTATTACGTCGCATCGCTCGACATGTCGAATGTCTATCGCGCCGAAATGCTCAAGGAACTGCTGGCGCGCAACGTAAATGTGAACAAGGCCGACAACGACGGTGTCACCCCGCTGCACGAAGCCGCGCGTTGCTCCCGCTGGGATGTGATGGAAGCGCTGATTGCGCATGGTGCTGATATCAACGCGCGTAGCAAAGCGGGCAACACGCCGCTGCATGCGGCGATGACCGCGGCGCTGGCGACAGGCAAGACGGAAACGATGCAGCGCCTGCTGAACCTGGGGGCGAACAGCGTCATTAAAAATGAAAAGGGCTATACGCCGCTCGAGGCCGCGATCAACCGCGAGAGTTTTGCGAATTTCTACGCGACTGTCATTAGCTTTTTGCAGGACTGGGAAAACAATAAAACCGATGCCAAGCGCCACGCCGATATCGCGGATGCGAACAAGGACAAGCTGCACAATGCCGCCAATGACACCATCAACCGTATGCGCAGCGATGCGAAGCGGTTCAAGCTGAAGCCCTGATAAATAACGGGAATTCCCGGAAAATTGACATATCCATGAACGCCCCGCTACAATGGGGTACTATTTAACCGCAACGACAAACGAGGCGATTTTGAAGCTGATACCCGATTTCCTGAAGCGCAAACCAAAACCCGACGTGACATTGCCGGAAACGATGCCGGAGGGACCCGCGCCGATCGATTACACGCCGAACCTGATGGAGCGGCTGAAAGCCAAGGTGTTCAAGCCGAAGGATGCAGCTCCTGCGCTGGAAGAAGACAACGCCAGCAGCCTTGAAGCGCTGAAGGAAAAGCTGACCGGCCTGATCGACAAAAAATCGGGCAACCACACGCGCAACACGATTTTGCTGGTGGCAGGCGGCGGGCTTGCGATTGCGGGCATGGCGGCGGATGTGATGTTTCTGGGCGGCATGGGCACGGCGACCGTGGTCGGCATCCTTTATTCCGACCTGCGCAACGCGCAGCATATCAGCAAGATCAGCGCCGAACTGTCCAAGATCGACGAAAAAATCGACCAGTTGAAATCGACGCAGCAGCCGGTGCCCGATTATGCGCCGACCCTGTCGGCCATGCGCAGCGCCATTACCGATTTTGAAAGCTCCGCGCAGAAACTGCCGCCCGACGCGCGCGAGGGGCTCGATAAGCTCAAAACCCAGATGGATGCCTTGCAGGATAAAATCGCGCCTGCGAATGACGACAGGGCAAAGCCTGCAAAACCGGCTGCCACGCCGTAACTACTTGAACTCGCACGCCGCATTGCCGATAATGGCGGCAGGCGGTGTTTCATGGAAATTTTCAAGGCGATTTTGTTCTGCACGGCGGCATATCTGCTGCTGTGGAACGTCTATATCCTGATCTTCAACAAGGGCGTGCCGAATATCCGCACCGCCCCCGCCATCCGCCGCCGCATCATCGATGTGCTGAAGGCAGACATGGCGAAGAAAGCCAGGGATAAATACGTCATCTATGACATGGGTTCCGGCAACGGCTTGCTGACGCGCGAAATCGCCAAGGCGATCCCGCAGGCGACCGTGATCGGGGTGGAGGCATCGCGCCAATGCATCGAATGGTCGGACAAAATGAAATCCGCGCAGAAAATCCCGAACCTCGAATACCGCCGCGCCGATTTTTTCGAACATGATTTCGGCGATGCCGATGCGGTGGTGGTGTTCCTGTCCGTCTATGAAATGGGCAGGGTGGGGGAGAAGCTGATGAAAAACCTTAAAACCGGCACGCTCGTCACCTCCAACCGCTTCCCGCTCACGGGCTGGACGGTCGAGGAAAAGGTGAAGGTTTTCACCCTATACCCGTTCCAGAAATATTTTCACGTTTATCATCACCCTTAAAGCGATTAATCCAGCACGGGTTTCGCAGGTGCTACGCCGTCCCAGGTCATGGGTGCCACGACCGAGATGGAGGTGTCGGGCGATCCTTCGATGATGCGCGTGGTGCGTGCGACATAAACAAGGCTGCCGTTTAGCTGATCATAAATGCGGTCGATCTGCAGCGTCTTGAAAATAATCGAACGGCTTTCGTCGAACACTTCCTCGCCGCTTTTGTCGGTGTCTATTTTGCCAGTGAAGGAAATCGGGCCGGTCTGCACGCAAGACACGCTGGCCAGCGAAGGATCTTCGGCCAGACCAAGGCCGCCCTTGATGCCGCCTGTGCGCGGGCGCGCGACGTAGCAGGTGACGCCTTTCACTTTCGGGTCGTTGAACGCCGTGATGACGATTTTGTGGTTGGGGCCGACCAGCTTGAAGGCTGTGCTGACAGCGCCGATCTCCCGCGAGTCATCGGCAAGGGCGGGAGATGCCAGCAGGCAGGCGGCGAGTGCAATTGCGGCGAGAAGCTTCATAAAACACCTTCAATGTTTGATTTGCGGCCATTTTGCCTGCGCTCTTGCCAAAAAGCAAACTGTGCACCCCCTATTCTGGAAAAGTTATTTTAAACCGATTGGTAACGCTCCGTCTTTATAATCGGACCGGGGGACAACATGCCAAGCGTTTATCAATTGAAAAGCAGGTTTCAGGGATTATTGCGCCCGCTGGTGGTGAAACTGGCGGCAAAGGGCGTGACGGCCAATCAGGTCACGACGGCGGCAACGGGTTTATCGGTCATCTACGGCGCCCTGATGTTCTGGCTGCATGACAGCCGTGCGCTGTTTTTGCTGCTGCCACTGTTTTTGTTTTTCCGCATGGCGCTGAATGCGGTCGATGGCATGCTGGCACGCGAACACAACATGAAGTCACGCCTTGGCGCGGTGCTGAACGAACTCGGCGATGTGATTTCGGACACTGCGCTATATTTGCCGTTCGCCTTTGTGACGGCGGGTGGCGCGTGGCTGGTCATCATCATCTGCCTGCTGGCGGTCATCAGCGAAATGACGGGCGTTGTAGGGCTGCAGATCGGCGCCAGCCGCCGCTATGACGGGCCGATGGGAAAGAGCGACCGTGCGGCGGCGTTTGGCACGCTGGGCTTTGTGCTGGGTTTGGGTTTTGCGCCCGGCTGGTGGTTCACGCTGGCGCTTGCCGCGATCCTGCTGCTGGTGGCTTATACCATTTATAACCGTGCATCCCGCGCATTAAAGGAAAATGCAGCATGACCGATGCGCCGCAACAAGTCCTGTGCGCGCTGGCGTTTTTGTGGACGCTGCTGGCATTCGCGAGCCTGATTGTCTATGTGCTGAAACGCAAGCGCCCTGAAAAAGATTACACCGAACTTGTCCTGCGCACCAAAAGCTGGTGGGTGATGATCGGCGTGTTTTCGATTGCGCTGCTGGCCAGCCGCACGGTGTCGCTGTGGTTTTTAGGCTTCATGAGTTTTCTTGCGCTGAAGGAATTTTTCTCCATGATACCAACACGCCGCGCGGACCGGCGCGTGCTGTTCTGGGCTTACCTTGCCATCCCCGCGCAATATTACTGGGCGTCAATCGAATGGTACGGCATGTTCATCATCTTCATCCCCGTTTATATGTTCCTGTTCGTCGCGTTCCGCATGATTATCGCACAGGCGACGGAAGGTTTCCTGAAATCCGCCGGCACGATCCATTGGGGTTTGATGACCTGTGTATTTTCTCTCAGCCACATGGCGTTCCTGCTTGTGTTGCCGGATATCAAGGCGGGTGGCGCAGGCGGGGCGGGGTTGCTGCTGTTTCTTGTCTTCCTGACGCAATTCAACGATGTGGCGCAGTATGTCTGGGGCAAAAGTTTCGGCAAGCATAAAGTATTGCCTGTCGTCAGCCCCAAGAAAACATGGGAAGGCCTGCTGGGCGGGATATTCACCACGACCGTGACCGCCATGCTGATCGCGCCTTATCTTACACCGTTCGACACGCTGCATGCCGCGCTGGCGGGCATCCTGATCGGGTCGTTCGGGTTTGTGGGTGATGTGTCGATTTCCGCCATTAAGCGTGATATCGGGGTCAAGGATACCGGCACGCTGATCCCCGGGCATGGCGGTATCATGGACCGCATCGACAGCCTGACCTATACCGCGCCGCTGTTCTTCCACTTCACTTACTTCTTTTATTATTGACCATGTATAAACCGAACAAAGCATTGCGCCGCATTTTCTTCAGCTTCATCCGGCTGCTGCTGATCCTGCTGCTGGGCATGACGGTGCGCCGCCGTCACCTGCTGCCGGAAAAGGGGCCTGCGATTGTGGTCGCGAACCATAACAGCCATCTGGATACGCTGATGCTGATATCGCTGTTTCATTTGAAACGCCTGCCGCATATCCGCCCCATCGCCGCGGCCGATTATTTCATGAAGACGAAGCCGCTGGCATGGTTCGCCACCCGCATTATCGGCATCATCCCGCTGGAACGCGGCGCGGCCAGCCGCAGTTACGACCCGCTGCAGCCCTGCTGCGACGCGCTCGACCGCGGCGATGTCATCATCCTTTTTCCCGAAGGATCGCGCGGAGAGCCGGAGAAACTGTCGCAGTTTAAAAAAGGCATCGCCCATCTGGCGGAGCGTTATCCCGATGTGCCGATCACGCCCGTATTCATCCACGGCCTTGGCAAGGCATTGCCAAAGGACGATTTTGTGCTGGTGCCGTTCTTTTGCGATATTTTCGTGGGCGAGCCGCTGCGTTACAAAACAGGCAAGCTTGAATTCATGGAAACACTCGCCGCATCGTTCCGCGCGCTCGCCGATGAAGGGCATTTCAAGCCGTGGGATTGAAGGCGCGATTTCTGGCGGCTGCTGTTTTCCTGTCCTTCTTCTGGGGCTTTGCCGAGGCGACGGTCTTTTTTATTGTGCCGGATGTCCTCATTTCCCTTGTCGCGGTGCTTTCCCGTTCCCTGTTCCTGCGCGCCGCGCTCGCTGCCCTGGCGGGCGCGCTGGTCGGCGGGGCAGCGGTTTATCTGGCGGCCAGCCATTCGCCGGCTGTCGTTTCGGCGATTATGCGCAGCGTGCCCTTCGTCACCGACCTGATGATCGCAAAGGTGCGCAACCAATATGCGGATATGGGCAATTGGGCAATGTTCTACGGGTCGGTCAGCGGCACGCCCTATAAACTTTATGCCTTCGCGGCCCCTGCCTATTCAGGGCTTTCTGTATTCGTTGCGGTCAGTATTCCTGCGCGGCTCTTGCGCTTTCTCGTGGTTGGCGGGGTTGCGGCGTTGGCGGCGTATCTGCTCCGGCGTTACCTGTCATGCAGCGACAGGATGCTGACGGTCATCCATGCGGCGGCATGGATCGTGTTTTATATATTCTATTGGGCAACGATCCTTAAGGCTTGAAGCAGCGGATAGCGGCGGGCAGTTTTTTCATGTCGTCGATCACCACATGCGCACCGGCGGCCAGCAATGCGGCCTTCAGTTTTTCGACCTCATGCGGCTCCGCCAATCCGGTGTAACCCACGCGCAGGCCGATACCCGCGCTATAAGCCGCCTTCATGCCGGTCACGCTATCCTCCACGGCTGCCGCTTCGGCGGGTGTGATGCCCAGCGTTTTTGCGGCCAGCAGGTAAATCGCAGGATCTTCCTTCAACTTGCCCGCCACATCCTCGAACGCGCTGAACAGGCGGGGCGCGGGGATGCGCGCATCGTGCTTGTGCTTGTCCAGCAGCGGCTGGATGCGCAGGCGGGGGCTGTTGCTGACGACCGACAGGCCGAGTTTCATGTCGTCCTGCAGTTCGGCGAAGGTTTCGCCGATATTCGGGGCGAGTTTCGCCTCCAGCAATGCCTGTTTCGTTTCAGGGCGCAGTTTGTTGATACGCAGATCCTCGATATCAATCGTTATCTTTGATGCATCGGGCAATCCGGCATTGATGATGTTCTGGAACTGTAGCGCGATCTGCCCGAAATCCTTGCCGCGCATGTCGAGGCTGGCGATTTCTTCCGTCATGGGCTTGGCGAACAGGCTGTTCGCGTAATCCGACAGCACGCGGCGGGTGACGACAAGGCTGATCGGTTCGGTATTCGCGATCGTGCCGTCGAAATCGAACATTACTTCTTTGATCTGCGTCATGCGGTCCTCAGGAATTTTTCGATGGCGGCGTTCATGGCTGCGGGATCTTCCATGTTCGTGATATGCCCGGTATCGGGAATGATGGCCAGTTGCGCCCCCTTGATGCCGTTTTTGATTTCCGCCTGCAATTCGTTCGGGATCAGCGTGTCTTCGCCGCCGCCGATGACCAGCACAGGCATGTTAATTTGTGACAGATATGTAAGGGACTCCGCGCGGTTCGCGCAGGCCTTCTGGTGGCGTGCAAAACCCGCATAACCCACGCGCTGCGATATGGCGCGCAGGCGTGCGATAAGGGCTTTGTCCTGCGCGGATTTCGCGCTGATGAAGGCGTTATAATGGCTGTCGTCCTTGCGTGCTTCCTTATACGCTTCCTCGCCCGCGCTGACTTCCATCTGGCGCTGGCGCTGACGCTCCGGCGTATCCGCGCGGGCGCTGGTGTTGCAGAGAATGGCCGATTTCACGCGGCCTTTGGCTTTTTTCAGCACATCGAATGCGACATAACCGCCCATCGATGTGCCGCAGACGGTGAATTCGGCGGGCGCCTGCGCCAGCACTTCGTCGGCCATCGCGCCGATATCGTCGAAGGATACAAGGTTTACGGCGCGCGCGCCGTCGAAATGGGCGACCTGCGCCGCCCATGATGCTTCATCCGACGACGCGCCCGGTATGAAGACGATGGGGTAGGGGGTGTGAACCGTCATTGCGCGGGGCCGCCCTGTTTGCGTTGTTTAGGTGCGGTTTTCGTCGCCTCTTGCACGGCGGCGGTTGCGGGTGGCGTGTTGTCCTGCACATATTCAAGGACGATATTTTCCTTGGGATCTGCCGGCACGACACCACGCAGGGGTGACTTTATTTCCCCTGCATATTTAATCCAGTTCACGACCTCGCTGATGCGTTTGGGGGTCACCAACTCGGGATAGTGGCCGACGCCCTGATATACCAGCAACGACATATCGGGGCGTGCATCCAGCATTTTCTGGACGGCAGCGGGTGTTGCGGTGTTGCTTGTTTCGCCCGCCAGCAGCAGGATGGGGGTCGGAATTTTCTTGAAGGCATCCCATTTGTCGTAGGGCTTCATGTATTCATCCGCATAGCCGTGCATCGAATTGGGGTCATACGCCCAGCCATAACCTTCGCGGGTGAATTTTTCGAAACCGTGGTTGAAATCATGCACCACGAATTCCTGCGCGACGGGCGCGCCGTGGCCGGCGAGGAAGCTGGTCAGTTTGCGCACCGCTTCCTCCATCGTTTCCGAGAAAGGACGTTCGCGGTTGCGCCATGCGCGGCGCAGTTTCGGCCCTGCCGGTGTTTCTGGCGGCATGTCGCCGATGACCGTGCTGGACCAGTTGGGGTTGCTGAATCCTTGTTCGACCATCGCATAGATGACCTTGGTGCCGTGCGAATTGCCCAGCAGGTGGAATTTGCCGTTGGGGGCGACATCGTCGATCGCCGCACGGACAATCGCGGCATAGGTGTCGAGTGTGTAATCTCCCGGCAGTTTCAGGTTGCCGCTGTGTCCCTTGCCGGGGTAATCGATCGCAACGACGTTGAAATTTTCAGCAGCGCCCTCCGCAAAGAAATCGGCGCGGCGCGCGGCGTTATAAATGCCGCCCAGCACGAAAACGGTTTCGGCTGTTTCCGGGTTGCTGCGCGCGGGGAAGTAGTTGTAGGAAATGCGCACCTTCTGGTCGCTGACGAGGTTCTTGTCGTCATGCAACCCTTCCGGCAAATATTCCTTCATCTTGGCGGCGGTCTGGTGAAAGGTGAATTCGCGGCGTTCGAACTGCGGCAGGAAACGCGCGTCGAGCTCGCGGCCGATGCGGGCGATTTCTTTTTCACGCGCGGTGAAATTCGCCTCGTCATGCTGGGTGACGTTGCCGAGAATGGAAATATCGCGTTGTTTGGTCATGAACACACCTGGCCATTTTTTATACGTGTGGCTTAAGCCGCATCTGTTTTTCTGATGCGTTATATTAGGCAGAGAAGTTGTTTTTGACTATATGAAAACAATTTTTTGATATTTAGTTACACAAAATCTATCCCGTTATTAATAAAATATCTCTCTACGGGCAAAAAGGCGGAGTTCGACACGTGTTAAACCATTGGTGCAATGCAGCAGATTCTCGTGTCTTTTCAATGCCGTGAAAATAAGAAAAAAGCCGCTGTATTTTGCCTGTTGAAATAGTGAATGATGCGCAAATGGGTTTTACAGGAAAAAAATCACTGGGGTTCAAGGATGTGCTGCGCTTCGCAGCAGGCTACTGGAAGCGGCAGCCCAAGCGTTTGTGCTGCGTGCTGGTTTTCCTGCTGTGCAGCGCGCTGATTGAAACATACCTGCCCAATTCGCTGTCGTCGTTTCTGGGCGCGATCCGGCTGGAAGCGGGACATGACGAGATTTTCCGGCTGCTGCTGATCTTCCTCGGGCTCTATTTCGTGCAGGCGATTGTTTTCATCGTCACCTACCGTATTTATAACGTATTCGAAACCAACCTGTTCAAGCAGGTGCTGGACGACGCGTTTGCGCATGTGTACCGGCTGCCCGAGCCGTATTTCGCCAATACGTTTATGGGCGCGATCATTTCGAAAATCAACCGCGCGCGGCAGAAGATCGAGACGTTCGAGGACCAGATCATCCTGCGTATCTTTCCGACCGCCGTCGTGCTGATCGGTACGATTGTGTTCCTTGCCATGCGCTTTCCCATGCTGGCATTGCTGATGACGGTGTATCTGGCGATCCTTGCGTCTGCCAGCGCATATCTGGTGTTCAACGTATCGGGTCCCGCGCAGGGCGAATATGCCGACGCGCAGGACCATTTCGGTGCGCATCTGGCCGACAGCGTCAGCGGCATCGCGACCGCCAAGGCCTATGCACAGGAAAACACAGAAATCGCGCGGTATGTGGATGTAACGGCGGCGCTGCGCGTGAAAAACGTGCGCGCGTATCTGCGGGGCAACCTTGCGGCGTTTTTCCAGCGGATGCTGCTGATGGGCATGCTGGCGCTGCTGCTGGGCGGCGGTACGTGGTACCTGTTCAACGGGCAGGCGACAGTCGAAAGCATGGCGTATCTGGCCTTCGCCTATAACATCCTGCAATCCTATATCCGTGAACTGGGCGAAAACATTAAAAACCTGCTGACATCGTCCTACGACCTGCATGCGATCATCGACATCATGCGCGTGCCGCCCGAAGTACCCGCCGAACCCGTGCTGCCCGCGCTCGATATCCGCGCGGGCGCGATTGCGTTCGAAAATGTCGGCTTCACCTATCCCGGCAAAACGCGCCCGATCTTCGACAATTTCTCCGTCAATATCCGCGCAGGCGAACGCGTGGCGCTAGTCGGCCATTCGGGCAGCGGTAAAACCAGTTTCGTGCGGCTGATGCAGCATATGTACCCCGTGCAGTCGGGCCGCATTACGGTCGATGGTCAGGATATAGCAAAGGGCTCGCGCCATTCTCTGCGCAGCGCGCTGGCGCTGGTGCCGCAGGACCCGATCCTGTTCCACCGGTCGCTCGCTGAAAACATCGCCTATGGCAAGCCGGGCGCCAGCCTTGACGCCGTGCGTCAGGCGGCGCGGCAGGCGCATATCGACGATTTTATCATGGCGCTGCCGCAGCAATACGACACACTGGTGGGGGAGCGCGGCATTAAACTGTCGGGCGGGGAGCGCCAGCGCATCGCGATTGCCCGCGCGATACTGGCCGACCGCCCCGTGCTGATCCTCGACGAAGCCACCAGTTCGCTCGATTCCGAAAGCGAACGCGCGGTGCGGGACGCGCTGCGCACGCTGACACATGGCCGCACCTCCATCATGATCGCGCACCGCCTGTCCACTATTCTGGATGCAGACCGCATCATCGTGTTTGATGAGGGAAAAATCGTGGAGGAGGGCACGCATGACGAGCTAGTCAACCGCCCGCACGGCATCTATGCCGGCTTTTTCCGCCTGCAGTCGGGCGGGTTTATCACGGAATAAAAACACGCAGCAAAAACCCCGCCATCGGCGGGGTTTTTTGCGTACCTAAAAAGAATGGCTCCCTGGGTAAGATTCGAACTTACGGCCAGGCGATTAACAGTCGCCTGCTCTACCACTGAGCTACCAGGGAACGTGGTGATAGATGTTTAATGGATTGCGGCGCGGAATTCCAGTTTTTTTTATGGTCAAACGCGAAAACTTGGCAGGGGGTTGCAGTTTCCGTCCGGCAGGTGTATGAAAAAGCCTATTATTCATAAACTATTAGAGTAAAAATCATGAGCCCTGAGACCACTCCTGCCGAAATGACTGAAAACGCTGAAAAAATTGACGTGATCGTCAATAAACGCTCGGGCACCGTCCTGAAGCTGGGCGAAGCGGAAGTGCAAAAGGGGCTGGAGGAATCGCTGGGCGCGCGTCTGGGTGTTATTAACTTCATCGAGGGCAAAGAGATTGCCGGCACCGTGAAGGCATGGACCGACGCGAACAAGGGCGGCAAGCGCGGGCTGATCTTGGGCGGCGGCGACGGCTCGGTTTTGACGGCGGCGGCGGAATTCATGGGGCGCGACGATATAACCCTCGGCGTGCTTCCGCTCGGCACGCATAACCTGTTTGCGCGCCAGCTGGGCTTCGCGGCGGATTTCCGCGCGGCCGCCAAGCAATACAAAAATGTCGAAAGCAGCCGCGTCGATGTCGGCAACGTGAACGGCCAGAATTTCCTGGTGGGCTTGATGATCGACCAGAACAGCGTCGATTTTTATGCCGCGCGCGAATTGTGGCGCGACAAGAAATATTTCAAGGCCGCGGGCAAATTCCTGTCCACCGTGTTCGGCATCGTGGCGGGGCGCAAGGCCAAGCTGGATGTGGACGGGGTGGAGCAAAAGGGCCGCCTGTTTATCGTCACCAACAACCAATTGCTGCCGCGCGCGAATAGCGGCTTCGTGAAGCCTACGGCGGAGGGTTTGAAGCCCGTCATCGAAAACATTTTGGCCAAGGGCGATGCCGACGGCTTGCTCGGCTTCTACGCATTCCAGGGCGGCGCGCACAACATGGCGATGATCGTGCCGAAGATGTGGGACGGCACATGGACCGAAGCAAAATCTGTGAAGGTCGTGACCGCGCCCGAACTCATCATCCAGCCCGGCCACAAAAATGGTGGCAATCTTCCTGTCATTCTGGATGGCGAACCGAAAGAGGCGCAATATCCGCTGAACGTGAAAGTCCTGCCGCTCGCGCTGCCGGTTTATCGTCCGGTTTAAGAAGCGCTCGTCTGGAAGCTCGCCTTCATCTGCTCCGCCACCGCATCGGCATCAGCGAGCGAAGAGGTGTCGCCGGTATTGATCTCCGGCTTCGGCACGGGCGCAAGCTCGCCCGCCTGCACCTTCAGCTGTTCCATGACCGCCTTGGTGAATGCCGGCAGGTCGGCGGGCCAGCGGCCCGTGATGAACTGCCCGCTCACCAGCGCGTCTTTCGCGGCATAGGCCGCGCCCGCCGCTTCGATCTCGCTGCGGATTTCGGGATAGCCGGACAGCGTCGCGCCTTCGATCACGCCTGCGGCCGCCAGCAACTGCGGGCCGTGGCAGATGGCGGCGATTGTTTTCCCCTGGCTTGCGAAGACGCGCACGAAATCGACGGCGGCTTCGCATTTCTTCAATTCCTCCGGCGCCTTGCCGCCCGGAATGATGAGCAGGTGATAGGCATCGGGGTTCAGGCCGTCGATCTTCAGCGTCTCTTTCAATTCATATCCGTTCTTGCCCTTGAATGCGCCGCCCGACGGGGTTGCGACATCGACGCGCACGCCTTCTTCGACAAGGCGATAGAACGGATAGAAAAATTCCAGGTCCTCCACCTTGTCGGCGGCGATCATCAGCACATACAGCACGGAATCCGGTGCCTGCGCAGGGGTGATGATATCGTCTGGTACGGGGGGATTGGCAGGCATGCGGAATTCCTTTGCCGGTTGAATGACTGCACTGCAAACAACCGGCTGGCGCAGAATGTTCCCGCGCAAAAGAAACCCGCGCGATCCGCGCAAAAGAAAACCGGCGGGCCTTGCGACCCGCCGGTTTCAGAAGCTTATCAAGCTTAGGGCTTGTTGCGGCTGTTGAGCCAAGCGCCGATTGCCGCGCCCGCGATCACAACGGGAGCCGAAACGGTCACGACGGGCAGGATAGCCGCGCCAACGACAGCGAGGCCTGCGCCGGCCAGAGCGCCTTTAGCGGCGCGGTTGAATGCGGAAGAAGCTTTTTTGTTGTTATCCATGATGATCTCCTTAAAAACAGCAGGTTTAATTATGGTACTGGCGCTGTTTGTAAAGCATTCCCGCAATATGTCAATCAGCTAATTCGTCCCGCTAACGCTTTTTTGCCCAATAACGGCCTGTAATAGCTATTTGATATTAAAGAATCTTTTGATTCCTACATTTTTTATTTCAGTAATAAGTAGAAAGGATCGTGCTACATCAACAACGTTTGCTTAACGTTCGATAGCAGTATCTACTGTTTCAAACTGATTATATAGAGATTTCAATTCTGAAGGTTTGATTCTGAATTGGCTACGACGTTTTGTACGCGCTTTTATAGCTGAAGCGTCTTCAAGTTTTATTCCTGGATCATAATAGACTTTGCCTTTAGCAACGGCATTCAGAAATTTTAAAAAATCCGTTCCTGTCCCTAATTCGACAATATTACCAAATTTGTATCTTCTGGACGGGGCTGTTTCACAAAGAGAGGGGACATATACCGCTTTCGAATGTTTCCTGTTCCACAACTTCATGATATCTGCGTAATGCCAGATTGCAGCCTGTTCACCTTCGGCACTCACAAGTGTAAGCCCCCCATCTGCATCTGTTATCTTTCCTGTAACCACATCATATCCCGGCATATGAAGGGTCATGCCTGTCAAATCCACTGCTTGGCCTAGTTTGTAGGCACCTCCAAAGTTAATTCGATCTTCGCGTCCTTTTCTATCTTTATAGCCAAATTTTCTTAGGAAGGATTCAACACCCTTATCTTTATAAAATCCGCCTGTGGGCTCTGGAGTCATCAATGTTATAGGTCCGCCAGAGTGTGGACGATTGAGGTATTTTACTGAGTGTTGTTTGACTTCCCAGCCTAGGAAGTCCGGTTCTGAATAGCCGTTAGGCTTTATTCCTAATTGTGCTTCCAATGTATATCCACCGCAATTCGAAGATTTACACTCGGTTAAACTGCCATCTGCGCAGAGGCGTACCGAATTAATCCAACCCTTTTGGTTAATATGACGTAAAGTGTCTAGAAGCACGGATCGTGTATCGGCAGGAATCTTTGATGGTAAGGGGATTTCTAGAAAAACTCCTACTTTTTCTAAATTTCTAATGCGCTGTATTTGTGCCGTGAGCTCATTTTCTAAATTTGTAGCATGGCAAATAATTGAACCATCGCCACGAATCCCAATGAAGAGAAGTCTTCCTTCATTTCGAGAAGCCATGGTGTGCGAAGGTGCTGCGTCGCAACCTTGCAAAAAACCGGACATACGAACTTCCGGATATTTGGGGTAAAGAATAAGTTGCGCGAGAGGCGCTTTATAAAGGTCACCATTTGAGTTTACCCAAAACATGGAAACATCCGCTTTAAAGCGATCTCTCTTGCTCCCTTTTCGTCCTTTATCAACATAAACGCCTTTATTAGGGATGATATTGAGAGATTCAAAATCGCCACCTAAATAAACTTGGTTTTTTGAGTTATCATTTGGTGACAGTTTTTTTAGCAAAATACGCTCTGCGCCCTTTGCTAAAAATATTTTCTTTAATTTATGCAGGTCATCTACCTCTGTAAAACGCGCTTTACTCACGATAACCTCTAATTTAATGAAGGGTATTATTAGAATATAGACAACTAGGTAATTCGTCTATGATGCTTGATATTTTTTCTAAGGATTCCAAACATCATCTCGCTTCTCATTTTATTCAAAATAACATCAGGCAGAACGCTTGTTTTTTCTTGTTTGCGCCGTAGCTTGATGAGAGGTTAATTCTAAAATATGCGATGACATAGCCTGCGCAATGGCTTCGATAACGGGGACAATAACAGCGTTACCGAATTGCTTGTACGCTTGTGTATCCGAAACCGGTATGATGAATTTATCGCGATGGGGTTGATCAAAACCCATCAGGCGCGCACATTCACGCGGCGTAAGTCTGCGTGGATTTTTGTTTTTTTGCTTGATCAAAATTTCAGAGCCATCTTTATAATATCTTGCAGACAGTGTACGCGCTTTTCCATTTCCATCATTGAGACCAAATCCAAAACCGTTTCCTGCAGCCTTATGTTTAGCTGCATATCGCTGCAAGTATTTCCAGAGTTTATCAGTAAGTGTATATTTCGAATTGACGCGACCGATGTTGCCGCAAGTGTAGGGCTCTTCCACTTCCTCTGTTCCATCTTCGCCATGAAGAATACTTTGCAGAGTCGGCCCGTTAAGAGGGTCTGCGAAAAAAATCTTGTTAATGTCAAATCCAGTATTTTCGCGGAAGCCAACAATGAATATCCGTTCGCGATGTTGTGGCACGTAACCTTTGCCGTCAATTACCCGACAAGTAATGTGATAACCTAATTCTTCTTCGAGGACTTTTTTTATTATTTTGAAAGTGTTGCCTTTGTCGTGAGAAACAAGATTTTTGACATTTTCGAGTAAAAAAGCAGCGGGGCGATGATGTTTGATAATGCGTGCCACATCAAAAAAAAGCGTACCTTGAGTTTCATCCAGAAAGCCGTGTGCCCTACCCAAAGAGTTCTTTTTTGATACTCCTGCAATAGAAAAGGGCTGGCATGGAAAGCCGGCGAGCAATACGTCAAAAGGAGGGATATCTTTTGCTTCGATCATTTTGATATCCCCGGCAACTTCATGATCACAGGGGAAGTTTTCCTGATAGGTTTTGCGTGAATGTTGGTCCCATTCGCTTGTGAATACACATTTTCCACCAGCAGCCTCGAAGCCGAGGCGCATACCTCCAATTCCAGCAAACAGGTCTATGAATGTGAAAGAACTGTTTTCATTCTCCGATTTGCCCTTAATTTCACTTACGATTCCCTTCAAGGTTTCCATTACTGTACGGCGAGGGACTGTATCGCCACGTTCCCATCGGTAAAGGGTGCTTACGCCATATCCAAGCCGTGTAGATAGATCTTCAAAAGACAGGCGAGTTTTTTCGCGAAGCAACGCAAATTCGGTACGATGTGAGGACATGCGAGATACTCCAGATAGGCACAAATTAGCCTTGGGACATTTTTTCTCACAATGACAAATTAAATCACAGATGTAAAGAACAAAAAGAGAACTTTTAGTTTAAAAAACTCGTATTGAGATCGATGCTTGATCAAATACGAAGATATAGAAACGTGATGTGAGGTTGCTGGAGGCACGGGCCGGAATCGAACCGGCATTCGAGGATTTGCAGTCCTCTACATCGCCATTCTGCCACCGCGCCATACCCAGCAATCGAACAATATCGAAACAATATCGGGTTTCTCGATATATAAGCCCCGGAGCGGCAGAGTGAACCGGCAGGCCGAGAGACTTTATAATGCCCTTGCGCGCCGGAGACAAGGCTTTTTGCCAGCCTGTTGATTGTGCTTTAAAAATTGGGCTTTTCCGGCCATGCCTTCGGTGTATAGTAGCTTCAAGAAACCCGAGTCTTACAGCGGATCAGGATAATGGCGCAAGTTTTTGAAAAAGCACGTGAAAATATGGTTGATTGCCAGCTGCGCCCCAATCGGGTGACAGATGATGCGATCATCGATGCGATGCGCAAGATCCCGCGCGAGAAATTCGTGCCGCGCCAGCTGCAGGGGTTTGCCTATGTCGACGAAGACGTGCCGCTGGGCAACGGCCGTTACCTGCGCGAACCCGTGATTATCGCGCGCCTCATCCAGGCGGCAGAGATTAAAAAATCCGACATCGTGCTGGATATCGGCTGCAACACCGGTTATTCGACCGCCGTGATGGGCCATCTGGCCGCAACCGTCGTGGGGCTTGAAATCGAAGACAATCTTGCGAACGAAGCCGACAAGCTGCTGCACGATCTCGACATCATCAACGTCGTTGTCGTGCGTCAGGGCAAGCTGTCGGAAGGCTACGCGGCGCAGGGCCCGTACAACGTCATCTTCATCAACGGTTCGGTGTCGGCGGTGCCCGACGGCATCAAGAACCAGCTGGCAGATGGCGGCCGCCTGGTGACCGTCGTGTCGAAACACGGCCATATGGGCCGTGCGGTGCTGATCGAGCGCCATGGCGACCACTTCTCCACCCGCGAGCTGTTCGATGCGGCGACGCCGACGCTGGTGGGCTTTGAAGCGGACAAATCCTTCGCCTTTTAAGTTTACAGAAATAGGGGTTGCGGTGAATTCTGACTCGCATTATGCAGGAAAATCACCTAAAACTTTTATATTCAAAGGTTTTTTGATATCCTGATTCCGGCAGTGAATGTGACGAGGCTATGGCTGAAATAAAGACAGAACAGGAACCGTCGATCGAGGAAATTCTGGAATCCATCCGCCAGATCATTTCCGAAGACGGCACGCCCGTAGATGCGGCGACGGCTGCGGCGAAACCCGCCAAGCCCGCTGAATCCATCGCAGCGCCCGTGCCGCCCAAACCCAAACAGATCGAAGCACCCAAGCCTGTCGCGCCGCCGGCACCCGCGCCGCGGCCCGAACCCGTTCTGGACCTCACCGAACGCGTCGAGCCTGTGAAGCCGCCGCGTATTGTGCTGGAAGAAACGCCGGAGGAAGAACAAGTGGCTGACGACAGCGAGCATCTTGTCTCAGACGATACGGCCGATGCTGCTGTTGCTTCGCTGGCCAAGCTGCTCGCCAACAATATGTCGGTGGAGCGCGAAATGCCCGGTCGTCCCGGCAATGTGACGCTCGAAGACATGACGCGCGAAATCCTGAAGCCGCTGCTGCGCCAATGGCTCGACCAGAACCTGCAGCACATCATCGAAAAAATGGTGGCGCGCGAAATCGAACGTCTCAGCCTCCGCGCCCTCGAAAAGTAATTTTCGGTCGCGGCAAGCGGTTGATTTATCACGATAAATTTTTTGCGATTTTGAAGAACCTGTTTTTTAAGCCATTGTTTTTACATGATTTTTCAAAACGACTATGTGCTGAAACGTGTATAAAAACGGCACAAAACATGCGCAAATGCCGCATTTTACGCGTCTAGCAGCTTTTTATACACCGAAAACGCGTTTTTGCAGTTTTTGTCCACCCGCGCGGCCAGCGTTTTAAACGTCATTTTTTTGCCGCCGACGCTTTCCGCCAGCGCTTTTTTCAAGCCGGGCGGGTCTTTTACCGGATCGAACGGCAGTTCCGCGCATAACCGCAAAAACGATTGTACGGCTTGCGCGTCGTCATGCGCGGCGGATAATTTTTCGGCGTCCTGCGCGGCCAGAAGTTTTTTCGTTTTCAAAATCTTGATCGCGTCGTCGAGCGCGGGGGCGAACAGGCCTTTATTTTTATGCGCGTTTTTCAAAATCAGAAACTGCACCGCGAACAGCACATCCATCAACCCGCCGCGGCGGTATTTCAATTGCCACGCGTCTTTGGACCCGAATTGTTTTTCGACTTTCGCGCGCATCTCGGTCATTTCATCGCGCAGTTCTTTGTCGTCGCGCTTCACCGACAGAATTTTCGTGATTTCTTCGGTGAAATATTTACGCGTCGCGTCCGTCGCGTATATCAGGCGCGAGCGTATCAGGCTCATATGTTCCCAGACCCATGCGTCTTTGCGGTGATATTCAAAAAAGCCATCCAGCTGCGCCGCCAGCGGGCCGTCGTTTCCGGCGGGGCGCAGGCGCGCGTCGACTTCATATAAAATGCCTTCGGCGGTCGGCGCGGACAGCGCGGAAATCAGGCGCTGCATCAAACGGATGTAATAGACGTTGGGGGCGAGCGGTTTTTCGCCGCTGCTGCTTTTCTCTTTTGCGCCGGTCTTGTAAAGCGCGATGATATCAAGGTCGCTGTCGGCGTACATTTCCTGCGCGGCGAAGCTGCCCATCGCCAGCACGATAAATTCACCGGTCTTGAAAACGCCGTGCGCGGCCGCGAATTCCTTTTCGACAAAGGGCAGCAGGCAGGCCAGCGCGGTTTCGGCGATATCCGACAAATACAGCGCGCAGCGACGCGGCGGCGACAGGGATTTTAAAATATGGATGCCCGCATGAAACCGTTTTTCCCGCGCCCAGCGCCGCGCCATGTCCAGAACGTCCTGGTAATCGCGCGCCGATTGCAACATGCGCTGTAGGTCGGTTTTCAGCGCAGCTATGTCGGGCAGGCCGCCAAAAAAATCGCGCGACAAAACGCCGTCCAGAACCTGCGGATGCGTGCCAAGGTGTTCGGCAAGGGCAGGGGAGCTGCCCATGATATCGGCCACCAGTTCCATCTGTTGCGGGTTGTGCTGGAACATCGAAAAAATCGGGATGCCCGACGGCAGGCGCGACAAAAACTGGTCGAAGCGGATAAACGCGTCGTCGGGATGCGGCGTCGCGCCCAGCGTCGTCAACAAATGCGGCGTGATTTCCGTCAATATCTGGCGCGCGCGCTCGCTGCGCACCGCGCGGTAACGGCCATGATGCCAGCCGCGCACGGCGGCGGTGATTTTTTCCGGCTCCTTGAACCCCATGCCGGATAGCGTGACCAAAGTTTCGGGGTCGTCTTCCACGCCTGTAAAAACCAAATTTCCCGTCTGCGACAGGCTGGGCGCTTCGGTGAACAATCCGGCATAAAGCGCGCGCACTGCGCCTGTATGTTTTTCAAGGTCGCTCAGAAACGCCTTTGGTGCCGCATATCCTGCAAATTCTGCGACGCCATCAAACGCTTCCTGCGTTGAGGGCAGGCTGTGCGTCTGGCGGTCGTCCTGCATCTGCAACCGGTGTTCCACGCGGCGCAGGAATAAATACGCCGCCACCAGTTCGTCGCGCGTTTTCGCGCTAATCTGGCCTTTTTCCGCAAGCGTGCCGAGCGTCACGAGCGTGCGCGGATCGCGGAGCGCCGGTTCGCGCCCGCCGAAGATCAACTGCTGCGTCTGTGCGAAAAATTCAATCTCGCGGATGCCGCCATGCCCCAGCTTGACGTTGAAATCGAGAAACGGATTTTCCCTGGCCTTGCGCCCGCTTGCGCGTTTGGCCTGCGCGGCGTTGATCTGCCGCTTGATCGAATGAATGTCCTGTATCGCCGCGAAATCAAGGTTTTTGCGCCAGATCCACATCTGCATGATCTTCAAAAAATCCGCGCCGAGGCTTTCGTCGCCCGCCATCGGCCGCGCCTTGATCATCGCCGCGCGTTCCCAGTTCTGGCCGAGCGTCCCGTAATACACTTCTGCCGCGGCGATTGAAATGGCGAGCGGCATCGCGCCCGGATCGGGGCGCAGGCGCAGGTCGGTGCGGAACACATATCCGTCGCCCGTCGGCGCATCCAGCAGCCTTGCGAGGTCGCGCGTTAGCCGGATAAAAAAATTCTGCGTTTCGTCCGCGATTTTTACCGGCGATTTCAGCGGGTCAAAAATCACCATCAGGTCGATATCGGATGAATAGTTCAGCTCCCGCGCGCCCCATTTGCCAAGCGCGATCACCGTTACGCCGCAATCCTTCTGCGGCGTTTTCGGATGCGGCAGTTTGATTACCTTCGCGTCATGCGCCGCGCGCAGCAGAAAATCGAGCGCATGCGAAACGGCGGCATCGGCGTAATCGGACAGCGCCTGCATGACGCGCACATCATCCCATGCGCCGGAAAGATCGGCGGCGGCGGTCAGCGCGGCAAGCTTCCGTTTTCCAATGCGCAGGATGCGCATCAATGTGCCGGCATCGGTGGTTTTTGCAACACCCGCGTGGGTTTCCTGCAACAGGGTTGCCAGCGCTTTATCCGCATCGCCCGCGCAGGATTCCGCGCCGATCGCCGTGAGATAGGGGCTATGCCGCGAAATGAGCGCCTGCCACGGTAAAACAGTCGCTTTCGCGCTTTTTTTCTGGGGTTTCTGTGGAAAATCGCGGCTCAAAAAGGCATACTCTGGGTTAAACAGAGGCCTATAATATCAGGCCGTCACAGCAATGATAACATGAAAAAAATCGTCCGCCATTTCAGCCGCGCCACTGTCATCTGTCTCGAAATCGCGGGCGTGATTTCGCTTGTGCTGGTGATGGCATGGCTGGGGTTGTTGTGGCGCCTGTCACAGGGCCCGTTGTCCATCAACCCATACCTGACGACGCGCATCGAACAGGCGTTCGACCGCGACATCAACGGTTTTAATTTCAAGATGGGCGGCGCGCAGCTGATCTGGGGCGGGCGTTTCCAGCCTTTCGAGATCGAGATGGAAAACCTGGCCGTCACGCGCGACGACGCGACACCCGTGCTGGCGATCAAGCGTTTGCGCGTGCAGCTGTCAAAGCGCAATCTTGTGTTCGGCCGCATCGTGCCGCGCGTGATCCGCCTTTACGGGCCTGCGCTGGCCGTGATCCGGCAGGAAGACGGCAAGTTCGCGCTGAACCTTGGCGATGAAAATGAAACGCCGAAACCCGTGGTGGAGGAGCCGCTGCCCGCGCTGCCCAAGCCCGAAGCGGCAAATCCGGACGAGAAGAGCCGGCAGGAACTGGTGCGCGGCATGCTGGATATGCTGCGCGAACGCTCCGGGCTCGGCATGCTTGATGGTCTGGGCGAAATCAACATTTCGGATGCCAAGCTGCTGTACGAAGACCGCATCATGCAGGTGCGCTGGATGTCGCGCGACGCGGATGTGATGGTGTCGCGCACGTCAAAGGGGCTGGCCGCGAACGCGCAAATGAGCCTTGATATGGGCGGCGACGCGCGCGCGTCGCTGCGCGCGCAAATCAAATACAACTGGCAGAACCGCAAAACCGCCGCGAAATTCGCGCTGACCGGGTTCAACCCCGCCGGCCTTGCGCAGGACAGTGACGCGCTGAAAATCCTGACCGGCATCAACATGCCTCTGACATCGAGCGTCAGCCTGTCGCTTGATCCCGAATTCCGCCCCGCAACCGCGCGGTTTGTGGTCGGCGGCAAAAACGGCACGGTAAATGTGCTGGACATGTATCCCGAACCGCTGCCCGTGCGTAACCTGTTCATGCAGGGCAGTCTTGACGCGGCCACCCGCACGGCGGAAATTTCGCAGCTGAAGCTGGATATCGGCAATAACGAAGATCCCGCGAAAAACCCGCAGGCAGTGCTGAACGTGAAGGTGGCGACCGAAGACGGCGGCGCGCATGTGGCGACCGTCGCCGGCACGCTCGTCAACACGCCGATGGACGACCTGCACAAATACTGGCCCGCGACGCTGGCGCCCGACCCCCGCGACTGGGTGACGAAACGGCTGACCAAGGGTACGGCGCAGAACGCGACGATTGCGATGGTGCTGGCATACGATCCGGCGGCCGAAAAAAAAGTGGCGGTGCGCGAACTGGGCGGCGATATCGATTTCACGGGCATCGACGTAAATTACCTGAACACCATGCCGCCCGTGCTGAATGTGGACGGCCATGCGAAATACGACCGCACATCGTTCCTGATGGATTTGAAGGGCGGCAAGCTGCTGGACATGAAAGTCGGCAAGTCGAAAGTCAACATTACCGACCTTGATAAAATCGGCAATGGCGGCCATTGCCAGATCGAAGTGATTTCGAACGCCGAAGGAGCGCTGAAAAGCGCGCTGAAGGTGATCGACAGCAAGCCGCTGGAATATCCGGAAAAGCTCGGCCTGAAATCGGCGGAGACGGAGGGCCGCACGAAAGTCGATCTGACCCTGAAATTCCCGATCAAGAAATCGCTGACGCTGCCGGAAATCCGCATCGATGCGAAAGCAGACCTTGACGACGTGAAGCTGAAGGACATCGTGGCGGGGCTCGACCTGACGGGCGGGCCGATGCAGCTGGATGTCAATAACGACAGGCTAAAGGTAAAGGGCAAGGGCGCGCTGGGCGGCATGCCCGCCACATTCGACTGGCTGAAAAACTTCACGCCGGGCGCGGATGTGTCGATGACGGTCAAGGCCGATGCCGTGCTGGATGCGCCGGGCTTGGCGGCTTTCGGCGTACCGGCGGTGATGGGCGTATCGGGCACATTGCCCGCGAAAATCGATTACACCCTGAAATCCGATAAAACCGCCGTGCTGGAGCTGGACGGCGATGCGAAACCGTTCGGATTTAAGCTCGACATCATCGATTTTGCCAAGCCTGCGGGCAATGACGGCAAGATCGGGCTGACCTTGTCGCTGGCGGCGAACAAGCTGAAAAAAATCTCCGGCCTGTCGCTGACTGGTGCTGGGCTGTCGATGAAGGGCGATATCGATTTCGCTGACGATGGCAAGGGCGGTGTCGAGGTGAGCAGGGCATCGCTGAAGGAATTCAATTTCGGCGACACATCGGTTGCGGTCGAGATTGAAACGAAGGGCGGCGGCTACAATATCCGCGCCACGGGGCGGCAGGTCGATGCCTCGGCGCTGTTCAAGGAAAACAACAAGCCGGGCGACGATGCGGAGGCCGCGAAGCAGGCAGCGCCCATCCGCCTGAACCTGTCGGCGGCGCGGATGATCACCGGCAAGGACCGCGGGCTTGATAACGTGCGCATCGTTCTGGTGAAAAACGCTTGGAAACGCATCGACCAGATGGAACTGGACGCGAAATCGGGCAATGGCAAGATCACGCTGCGTTACCTGCCCGTCGGAAAATCGCATTCGCTTAAATTCGAGGCGAGCGACGCGGGCACGGCGCTGGCGGCGCTGGGGCTGTCGAAATCGATCAAGGGCGGCACGCTGGTCATCAACGGCCGCCCGCATCCGCAGGGCGGTTCGCGCGACATGGTGGGCTCGGCGGCGCTGAACGATTTCAAGCTGAACGACGCGCCGGTGATCGCCAAGCTGCTGAACGCCATGTCGCTGGTCGGCATCATGCAGCTGCTCAGCAATGACGGGTTGTCGTTCAAGAAGGCGCGCGTCGATTTCGTCTGGCTCGACAAAGGTCAGCCGCAGGATCAACAGAATGTGCGGTTGCTGAAACTCAAGGACGGCAAAACTTTCGGGTCTTCGCTGGGCCTGACTTTTGAAGGCTCGATCGACAACTGGAAAAATGTTTATAATCTTGAAGGAACAATCGTGCCCGCTTCGGGCGTGTCAAAATTCCTCAACATCATTCCCATCGTCGGCACGATTTTGACGGCGGGCGGCGAGGGGATTTTCGCCGCGACCTATACGGTTAAAGGCACCAAGGCCGATCCGGTTGTGAGCGTCAACCCGCTCTCCGCGCTGGCGCCCGGCATCTTGCGGAAAATATTTTTTGAGTAATTCCGGAAAACCCAATCTTTTCAAGAGAATTGACATTAATCATATGTGATCCGCAGGAATGCTATAATCGTATAAGCATTAGACAAGGGGTGCTGCAGTTGCGGGCCCCATGCACAGAAAGGGAGTGCCACTCATGGACTTCGAAAATTTCACCGAACGCGGCAAATCCGTCGTTCAGGCAGCGCAAACGCTGGCGCTGCGCCACGACCACCAGTTTTTACAGCCGGAGCATTTGCTGAAATGCATGCTGGATGACGACAGCAACGTCGTCAAGAACCTCATCCGCGCGGCGGGCGGCAAGCCGGAAGCGATCGCGCAGGCGCTTGACGAAGGTCTGGCGGGCATGCCTTCGGTGCAGGGCGGCGGCGCGCAATCCCTGCATATGTCGCCGAACCTTGCCAAGGTGCTGGACCAGGCGCAGCAGATCACCAAAAAATCGGGCGACAAATTTGTGACGCTGGAACGCATGCTGCAGGCGGTCACGCTGGTGCCGCAATCGGATGCGGCCAAGATGCTGCAGAAAAACGGCGTGCAGGCGCAAAACCTGAACAAGGCTATCAACGATTTGCGCAAGGGACGCACGGCCGACAGCGCGTCGTCGGAAGACAAGTTCGAGGCATTGAAGAAATACACGCGCGACCTGACCGAAGCCGCGCGCAACGGCAAGCTCGACCCCGTAATCGGCCGTGACGAGGAAATCCGCCGCGTCATACAGGTGCTGGCGCGCCGCACCAAAAACAACCCCGTCGTCATCGGCGAACCGGGCGTGGGCAAGACCGCGATTGCGGAGGGGCTTGCGCTGCGCATCGTCAAGGGCGATGTGCCGGAATCGCTGAAGGACAAGCGCTTGTTGTCGCTCGACCTCGGCGCGATGATCGCGGGCGCGAAATACCGCGGCGAGTTCGAGGAACGCCTGAAATCCGTGCTGGATGAAATCCGCGCGGCATCGGGGGAAATCATCATTTTCCTCGATGAACTGCATACGCTCGTCGGCGCGGGAAAAACCGATGGCGCGATGGATGCGGGCAATATGCTGAAACCGGCCCTCGCGCGCGGCGAACTGCACCTTGTCGGCGCGACGACGCTGGATGAATACCGCAAGCATATCGAAAAGGACGCGGCGCTGGAACGCCGCTTCCAGCCGGTCTTCGTGAAAGAACCGACGGTGGAGGACACAATCTCCATCCTGCGCGGGCTTAAAGAAAAGTATGAAATGCACCACGGCGTGCGCATCACCGACAGCGCGATCGTGGCGGCGGCGACATTGTCGAACCGCTATATCTCCGACCGCTTCCTGCCCGACAAGGCGATCGATTTGATCGACGAAGCCTCGTCGCGCCTGCGGATGGAGGTGGATTCCAAGCCCGAAGAACTGGACGAAATGGACCGCCGCATCATCCAGTTGAAGATCGAGCGCGAGGCGCTGAAAAAGGAAACCGCCGACAAGGCGACCAATGACCGCCTTGCCAACCTGGATGCCGACCTGAACAACCTTGAAAAGCAGTCCGCCGAAATTACGTCGCGCTGGAAGGCGGAGAAGGAAAAACTGTCGTCCGGCCAGAAAATCCAGGAGGATTTGGAAAAGGCGCGGATCGAACTGGAACAGATGCACCGCAGCGGCAACTGGACGCGCGCGGGCGAGCTGACCTATGCCGTGATCCCGCAGCTGGAGGCGAAGCTGGAGGAAGTGACCAAGGCCGCCGGCGCCGCCATGATCAACGAGGAAGTGCGCGACAGCGACATCGCCGAGGTGGTGAGCCGCTGGACAGGTATCCCCGTCGATAAAATGATGCAGGGAGAGCGCGACCGCCTGCTGAAGATGGAAGAACACCTGCGCCTGCGCGTGATCGGGCAGGAGGAGGCGGTGGCATCCGTTTCCGCCGCCGTCCGCCGCTCGCGCGCGGGATTGCAGCGCCAGAACCAGCCCATCGGCACGTTCCTGTTCCTCGGCCCCACGGGGGTCGGCAAAACGGAGCTTGCGAAGGCACTGGCGGAATTCCTGTTCGACGATGAATCCGCGATGCTGCGCATCGATATGTCGGAATACATGGAAAAACATTCGGTCGCGCGTATGATCGGCGCACCCCCGGGCTATGTCGGCTATGACGAAGGGGGCGCGCTGACCGAAGCCGTGCGCCGCCGCCCGTATCAGGTCGTGCTGTTCGACGAGGTCGAAAAGGCGCATCCCGATGTGTTCAACATCCTGCTGCAGGTGTTCGATGACGGCCGTTTGACGGACGGGCAGGGGCGCGTAGTGGATTTCTCCAACACCGTGCTGATCATGACCTCGAACCTTGGTTCCGAATACCTTGTGAACCTGAAGGACGGCGAGGATGTGGAGGATGCGCGCAATGACGTGATGAATGTCGTGCGCGGTGCGTTCCGCCCCGAATTCCTGAACCGCATCGACGACATCCTGCTGTTCCGCCGCCTGAGCCGCGATATCATGACGAGCATCGTCGATATCCAGCTGCGCGGGCTGCAGAAAATGCTGGCCGACCGCCACATGGTGCTGGAGCTGGACGACGCGGCGAAAAAACACCTCGCCGATGTCGGCTATGACCCGTCCTATGGCGCGCGCCCGCTGAAACGCGTGATCCAGAAGGAACTGCAAAACCCGCTGGCGAATGCCATTATCGAAGGCAAGGTCACGGATGACAGCGTGATTTCGGTGACGGCGGCCAAGGGCGCGCTGGTGATTACGGCGAAGTCGAAGGCCGAAAAGCGCGCGAAATCGAACGGGGCGGCGGCTTAACCCAACCGGCGCATCGCGGTGATGCCTTTGCTGCGCTCTTCGACCTGCCACAGCGGTTCGATCGCGACCTTCATGTGGAAGGCGTTGGCGTGCAGGATGTTGTCTTCATCGACCATGATGCCGACATGGCCGGGGAAGAAGACGAGGTCGCCGGTGCGCGAACGCGGCGTTTCCGCGCCCAGTGTGATTTGCTGCTCGGTGTCGCGCGGCGCTTTGATGCCGGCCAGCGCAAGGCTAACCTGCATAAGGCCGGAACAGTCGATGCCGAAGCCGGAGCGCCCGCCCCAGTAATAGGGTGTCTCCAGGAATTTTTTGGCGGTGGCGACGTAATCTTCGGCCTTGTCGCCAATCGCCGCCAGATGTTTCGTGTAAATCCATGCGCCCGACGACAGCTGCGACCATTTTTCGCCGGTGACGCGCAAGCCCACGCGGCTGCCGAACCCCAGCGTGCCAAGGCAGGGCGATTTCATGTTGTCGGCGCGGTATAGCGAACTGCGCGCGGCGGTGATGATATGCGTGGCGGGCGCGGCATCATCGCCCAGAAACCGTTTTTCGATCCAGCCCGGATAATCGTCATGCGCGCAGCGCCCCTGCGCCCAGTTGCCTTCTTCGTGATCGACGATAAACCCTTCGCCGAAAACCAGCTGCGTTTCGAGCTTGCCCTTCACGGCATTCGCATCCGGTGTTTCGCGGATATCGGCGTTCGGTGCAATAACGGTGCGCGTGGTCATTTGCGCTTACCGTATTTCTGCGCGATATGCGCATAGACGGCGCGGATGCCGAGCGCCTCGCCGCCTTCCGGTCGGCCGGGGCGGGTGGAGGCGTTCCATGCGAAGGTGTCGATATGCGCCCATGAAACGTCTTTATCGACGAATTTGTCGAGATACAGCGCCGCGATAATCGCGCCGCCGAAGCTGCCGCCGATGGTGTTGGTGTCGGCGATCTTGCTGTCGAGCCAGCCCTTGTACGGCTGCCAGAGCGGCAGGTGCCACAGCGGGTCCTGCGTCTGTTTCGATTGTTCCATCAGGTCGGCGGCCAGATCGTCGTCGTTGCTGAAGAGCGCCGGCAGGTCGGGGCCGAGCGCCACGCGCGCAGCACCCGTGAGTGTTGCGAAGTTGACCAGCAGGTCGGGCTTTTCGGTGCAGGCCTCGTACAGCGCATCGCACAAAATGATGCGGCCTTCGGCATCGGTGTCGCCGACCTCGACGCTCAACCCCTTACGGGTCTTGATGACATCGCTGGGGCGGAAGCTGTCGCCATCGACCGAGTTTTCAACAGCGGCGATCAGCACCCTTAAACGAACGGGCAGGTTTTCCGCCATGATCATCTGCGCCAATCCCAGCACATGCGCGGCGCCGCCCATGTCTTTTTTCATCAGGTACATCGAATTGCCGGGCTTCAGGTTCAGGCCGCCGGTATCGAACGCCACGCCCTTGCCGACCAGCGTGATTTTTTTGTGCTTGGGGTTGCCCCATGTGAAATCGATCAGGCGCGGGCGGCGCGGGCTGCCCTTGCCGACTTCGTAAATCGCGGGGTAGTTTTTCTTCAGCAGATCTTCGCCCTTGATGACCGTTGCTTTTGCGCGGCCGGCCTTCGCCACCTTCAGCGCGGCATCGGCGATTTCGGCGGGGCCCAGCAGGTTGGCGGGCGTGTTGACAAGGTCGCGGACGAGATACATCGCCGCCGCCGTGCGTTTCACCGATTTTTTGTCTGCATTCGCGGGCCAGACCAGCGGCGCGAATTCTTTTTTCTTCTTCGCCGATTTCAGCTGGCCGAAATAATAACTGCCCAGCGCCCAGCCCAGCGCGGCGTTTGTCGCCTGTGCATCATCCATCTTCGCGTCGATGAAATATCCCCCCGCGTTTTTCGGCAGGCGTCCCGGCAGGTCGGCAAAGGTATAAAGGCCAATATTTTTGCCCGTGCCGAACAACACGCGCGCGATGCCGCCATTCGCGGCTGGCAGGGTGATGAACGCCCCTTCGCTGCCGGTAAATCCGGCGGCCTTCACCCAGTTCGCCGTTTTTGCATCCTGCTTTTTCAGCCATGCGTCGAAACCGTCGGCGATGACGGGCTGAAGCGGTATGGCGGTTACGGATTTTTTGTCGAGGAAGTTCATTTTTACGTGCCTTTGGCGGGGTGAAACTACGGCTATAAGGTTAGAGCAGTGGTCGCGCATGGGCAAGGGGGTCTGGACATAAATAGCCTCCTCCCGCCTGCGGGAGAGGGGACAAAACCGGTGCAGCGTGTTATCATGTTCCCATGAACAAACCCGCCCGCAAAACCGCCAAGAAAAAGAACATCATGCTCGTCCCCGGCATTATCGGCGTGACGGGGTTCCTGATCTTTATCATCTCCGCGCCGTTCTGGGCGGTCGATGAAGCAGGCGCGCGGCGGGTGCTGGAGGCGCAGGGCTATACCGATATCAAGACGGGTGGTTACGACACCTTCGGCTGCGGCTTCGACGTTTTCGCCACGCGATTTACCGCCCGCACCGCCAAGGGATATCCGGTACGCGGCAATGTCTGCAAGACCCCCTATGTGAGCAAGTCATCGGTCGAGATCGACGACACGCCGCAAAAATAATCATGCCAGCGTTTTCTTCGCCCGCTTCAAAAATTCATCCGCCGGATACAGCGTGTTTGCGCCGGATTTGACGGCGACTATTTTTCCGGCTTTGCGGATGAAACTGACGGGTTCGCCGACATTTGTGAACCCGTTGGCTTTGTCGGCGTAATAATTGCCGTCGCGGCGGCGTTGCAGTATTTGCGGGGCGTCGGCGGGGCTTGGCATGTCGCTCATCAGGGCGATGGCGGATTTTCCGCCCACGATATATTGCCATGATCCCCATTTATTCATGACGACGGGCGATACCTCGATTTTCCTGTCTGTTGCGAAAACGGATTCAACCTTGCGGATCAGGTCGGCCATGGTGCGGATGATGGCAAGGCTGTCGAATTCGGTCGAATTCATGATGGCGCTGAAAACGTAATCTGTGCCTTTCAACAGCCGCGTCTGCGATCCGAAGCCGGGATAGCCGCCGGAATGGCCGATATATACGTCTTCGCCGATGCCGGAAAAGATCATGCCGTAACCATAGGATTCAGTCGCCATGTTGCGCACCTTCCAGTTCAGGTGTGCAACCTCGCGGCGCATGCATTGCGGCAGCAGCTTGTCGGTCTGCAGCAATGTGTGCAGGAATTGCGTCGTGGATTCCGCCGTGCCGCAGAAACCGGTGGCGGGCGCCAGCGCTTTGGCCGGTTCGTTGCGCAGCTGGCGGCTTTTCTGGTCGAAGATTTTGCGCGAATTGCCGGCGGCATATTTGATGCGCGGGCGCAGGCCGTAATCGGGCGTCAAAACCGCGCCGGGCAGTTTGGGCAGGATATGTTCGGCGAACAGGTCGGCATATTCCATGCCCGTTGCGGATTCCAGCGCAAGTCCCAGCAGCGCGGTGCCGAAATTGGAATATTTGGTTTCGGTGTTCGGGTCATAGACCAGCTTGGCCGCCAGCGTTTGGGCCTGCAGCTGCGCGCGGGTGGGGAAAGGCTTTTCCTGCTCCCAGAAGCTGGCATCCATGCCGTCGCGGAACAGGCCGGCGCGGTGGGTCATCAGGTCGCGCAGCGTAATTTCGCGCACGCGTTTATCCTTGTGCTTGTTCAGCCAGGGCAGGTGCAGCACGGCGGGGTCGTAAATCGACAGCACGCCCTGTTCCATCAATTGCAGCGTCAGGCAGGCGGTGAACATCTTGCTATGCGATGCGATATGGCCGGCATGGCGGGTGGTGTATTTTTCCTTCTTCGCCGCATTCGCCATGCCATAGGCCTGGCTGAACAGCACCGCGCCGTTTTTGCGCGCGCAGACCTGCACCCCGGGAAGGCCGCCAAAGCGCACGCGATGCGCCAGCCAGATATCGAGAGCGTCGAAGGCAGCCTTTTCGTGGCGGGTGGCGGCGGGCATGGGTGATTCCTTTATTTACATAATCAAAGGATGTTTCAGGCTTAAAAGGCGATATCTGGTGGCGGATGGGCAGGTACAGGGTTAATTTAACCCCCGATAGCGTATATATAACAAGGATTCTTATCGTTTATGCCGGTAACCGGTACAATTCTGTTGAAAACCGCGTCCGCTTAACATATGGTGCTGCGTCTGGAATACCGATTTAAAGTTTGGGCGCAACCGCCCTTGTAAACAAGGATAAATACAATGACACGCCGCTGCGAAATTACGGGCAAGGGCCCTCTGGTCGGAAACAACGTTTCCCACGCGAACAACAAAACCAAGCGCCGCTTCCTGCCCAACCTGCAAGAGGCTTCGTTCTTCAGCGTTGGCCTGAAAAAGAACGTCAAGATCACTTCTTCGACGAACGGCATCCGCACGGTCGAGCACAAAGGCGGCATCGACGCTTACCTGCTCGGCACCGCGCCTTCGAAACTGAATGCCGAACTGCGCAAGCTGCGCAAGCAGCTGGTCGCGAAAATCGGCGAACCCGCGAAGCCGGCCCCGAAGCCGCGCCGCACCGCGACGAAAAAAGCCGCTAAAAAAGCAGCGTAATTTTCGCGTGACATGAATTAAAAGAGGCGGGGCTTTTGTCCCGCCTTTTTTATTAACCGGAGCCGCCTCGTGACTTTTGCCTTCGACATCACCCACAAAGACCCGAATTCATACGCCCGCACCGGACGTTTGACGACGCCGCATGGCACGATCGATACGCCGAACTTTATCTTCTGCGGCACCAAGGCGACGGTGAAGGGATTGTCGCCGATGCAGCTGCGGGCGGAGCAGGTGGATATTATCCTGTCGAATACCTATCACCTGATGCTGTCCCCCGGCGCGGATCTGGTGGCGGAGATGGGCGGGCTTCATAAATTCATGAACTGGGACGGGCCGATGTTCACGGATTCCGGCGGGTTCCAGATTTTCTCGCTCGGCCACGGGTCGGTTGCGGACGAGATTAAAGGCAAGGCCAATCGCATCCGCGAAAAATCGATTTTGAAAATCACGGAGGAGGGGGCGGAGTTCCGGTCCTACCTCGACGGCCGCAAATGGTTCCTCACGCCCGAAAGCTCGATCGATATCCAGCGCAAACTGGGCGCGGATTTGATCGTGCAGCTGGATGAATGCACGCCGTACCATGTGGACAAGGATTACACCGCGCGGTCGATGGAAATGTCCTGCCGCTGGGGCGACCGGTCGCTGGCGGAATGGAAACGCAAGGACGACGGCAAACAGAAAATGTACGGCATCGTGCAGGGCGGCGTGTATCCCGACCTGCGCAAAGAGTCGTGCGAGTGGACCAAGAATTCGGACTTCTTCGCAACCGCCATCGGCGGGTCGCTCGGTTCGACCAAGGAGCAGATGTACGAAGTGGTCGCCATGTGCGCGCCGATGATCCACCCGACGCGCCCCGTCCACCTTTTGGGCATCGGCAGCTTTATCGATGTGTTCTCGAACGTGCTGTCGGGCATCGACACCTTCGACTGCGTGTCGCCCACCCGCATCGCCCGCCACGGCTGGGCGATGGTCAAGGGCGCGCCCAAGGAGCGCCTGAACATCCGCAACGCGCGATATGTGAATGACCCCGATCCGGTTGATTCGACCTGCGACTGCATGGCCTGCAAAAACCACTCCCGCGCCTATATCCACCACCTGTTCCGGGTGGGGGAATTGCTGGGTATGCAGTTGTTATCCATACATAATGTGGCGACCATGACCCGCCTGATGCGCGACGTCCGCAAGGGGATTGCAACTGGAACGCTCGATCAAATCAAAAAAGAGTGGGTTGTGTAAACCACCCCTGTGTTATAATTTTATTAGGTGTGTTTCTGATAGTTTAGCCGTCTTTTGGTGACCCTTGGCTGTTTCCTACGCCCAGACATTATCAACCGACATGATCGTCGCCGAGATCGAGGCGCTACTCGACTGGCGCGTCGATATCATGCGCCAATGCTTCTTCCCGGGCAGCCAGGCCCGCCCCGCCGATTACCACGCGCCCGCCGCGCTGGTTATGTGGTGCAAGAAAGAAGCCGAGCGCAACACCATCGACCGTAAAATTTCCGACAAGCTGAGCATGGTGCATGACGAACTGTGCCATATCGCGCAGCGGTTTCTGGAGGCCTGCGAAGGCGGCGTTGCGCCGCAGCTGGCGATGTATGACGATTTTGAAAACCAGTTCGAAGGTTTCGTGACCCAGCTGCGCCGCCTGCAGCAGGACGTAACCGACGCCGTTGCCGCCGTCGACCCCGTCACCGGCCTGCGCACCGTCGCCGGCATGCGCACCGACATCAAGCGCGAACAGGACCGGTTTGACCGCAAGGGCACGTCGTTCTCCATCGCCAATGCGCAGATCGACCAGATGGACGAATTGCAGCAGAAATACGACCGCCGCAGCATGGATTCCGTCTATGCCAACATGGCGCAGGTGATCGCGCGCACCGTGCGGTCGTTCGACGATGCCTATTACCTTGGCAAGGGCGAATACCTGATCGTGCTGAAGCACGTTGAATTCATGGATGCGTGTTCGGTCATGGACCGCCTGCGCGGCGAGATTGAAAACACCCCTATCTTCATGCCCAGCGGCGACAAGCTGCGCATCACGGCATCCTTCGGCATCGCGGAATCCCTGCAGCGCGAAAGCCCCGACCACGCCATCGACCACGCCAAGCAGGCCCTGAACATCGCCCGCAGCGAAGGCGGCAACAAGGTCAAGGAATACCACGAACGCAGCGCGCTGGAGCAGTATGCGCGTGATGTGCATAAGCGGTAATTAATCAGCATATAAACGCACAGCCATTGTTATCCCCGCTTGCGCGGGAATGACGAAGGCAGTGGATTGCGGGATTAAGCGTTCTTGCGCTCTTGCTTCAGGTACAGGGCGAGGGATTCTTCGTGGCCCATCTTTTTCAGTTCGTCGAGGAATTTGTATTCGCCGAACACTTCCATGTCGTTCAGTTCGCAGGCGACCGTGCACATGTACCAGACTTTATCTTCGTGCTTGGCCATCGACACTTTCATGTGTTCCTGCATCGGCGCGTGCAGGTGCGGATGCTTGATGCCGGCCAGTTCCTGCTGTGCTTCGCGCAAAATGCCGGCCATCATCAGCACGAAGCGTGCGGGCGATACGGGGTTGTTGCGGCTGAAGCCGATGTAAACAAGCTTGGCTTCGGGCAGATAGGTGGTGGGCTGCGGCGTCGCCATGATGCGGATGCTGATCTGGTTGACGCTCACGAAATCGGCAAGCTGCTGGCCATGCGCGGAGTGGTTGAGGATATCGAGAGCTTTCTCGATCATCACATCGTCGGGGGGCAGCGTTTGCGTGGTTGTCAGGAAATCCTGCAGGCGCGGCGCGTTGCTCATGGTCGTCAGCCTTCAAGCCAATGCTGGCTGTACGGGCTGTAGGGGAAGTGGATGCCCGTCAGCAAAAGATTCTGTTCCTGGAAGGCAAGCTTGCCTTCGGAAGATACAAGGATCGTGGCCGAAATCAGGCCGCCGCCGTAATAGATCGTGCCGCTGACGCGATGCACATGCTGGGTCGCGTCATACGAAACCTTCAGCGGCTTGAAGCTGCTGATGACGCTCTGCTGCTGGCCTTCGCTTAAGGAATCCAGCATCGGCATCTTGCGCGGGTCCTTGATCAGGAAGATATCGCCTTCGGAGCCCTGCACGTTGGTGAAGAAGAAATCGAGATACGGGATCACGTTCATCTCGTTCAAACGGATGCCGTCTTTTTCGTTGATCGTGTAGATCGGGTTCGCCGTACCGTCGATGCTGAGGAATTCCTCCCCATTGCTGAGATACATCATGCTGAAGGTCGGCATGGTCGCGTAGTTGATCAGGCGATACAGGCGGTAATTGTTGTAGAACGGCAGGCTGCGCCACGATACCTCGGTCGCCTCTTTCGAGAACACAACGGCATCCTTGTGCCCGGACAGCTTGTCCAACACCTGATGCGATTGTTCGCGATTGAGCCTCGTCCAAGACGGCTGCATGCTAAACCTGGTTGTGGCGGGAGTGCCCGGATTATTCATTGTCTTCTAAGTCCCCAATAGACGAATAACTATACCAGTCTTGGGCGGAAGGGAATAGCTTTTCATTCATCGTTTTTGTGTTACGCATCAGCAACTTGTGCACGTGCCATAAGTACGGTATTGACGTTGGCGGCGGGCTTGTACGCCTCCTCGCTCAAAATCTGCCGCCACTTGCGGCCGCCGCGCAGGCCCTGATACAGGCCAAGGATATGGCGGGTGATGTCTTTCAATGGAACGCCATTCTGTAAACTTCTGTCGATATAGGGCATCAGCGCGTCCAGAACTTCGCCGCGCGTCCGGACAGCGGTATTACCAAATATCTCGCGCTCCACCTGCGCAAGGAAGTACGGATTGGAATAGGCTTCGCGCCCGATCATCACGCCGTCGAGGTTCTTGAGTGCGTCCTGAATGCTCTCAACCGTTTTGATGCCGCCGTTGAGGATGATGTTGAGGTTGGGGAAGTCCTTTTTCAACTGATACGCGCGGTCGTAATTCAATGGCGGAACAGTACGGTTCTCGGCCGGACTTAAACCATTAAGTAAGGCTTTGCGCGCATGGATGATGAAGGTGTCGCAGCCCTTCTCGGCAATCTTGCCAACGAAGTCTAACAAAAACTGGTAACTATCCTGATTATCAATGCCAATTCGCGTTTTGACGGTGACGGGAATGGATACCACCTGCCGCATGGAATCGATACCGTCGGCGACCAGCTGCGGCTCGGCCATCAGGCAGGCGCCGAACTTGCCTTTCTGCACGCGGTCGCTCGGGCAGCCGCAATTCAGGTTCACTTCGTCATAGCCGTATTGTTCTGCCAGCTTGGCACATTCGGCCAGTTCCTTGGGGTCGGATCCGCCCAGCTGCAGGGCGACCGGATGTTCCTCGGCATTATAATCCAGCACCTCCAGCTTTTTGCCATAGACCAAGGCACCCGTCGTAATCATGACGGTATAAAGCAGGGCATTGGGGGAAATCAGGCGCAAAAAATAGCGGTCATGCCGATCCGTCCAGCCCATCATCGGGGCGACTGATACGGTGCGGTCCAGTTTTTGAATGTCGGTTACGCCCTGTGTCATGGCGTTGTTTATATAGTATTTTCCGGAAAATCGCAAATATGCCATTTTTACCAATAAATTCAATCAAATGTCATCCTGAGCGCAGCGAAGGATCTCCCTTGCTGCCCTAAAAGGGGGATTCTTCGCTGCGCTCAGAATGACAGGGAATTATTTGGGTGCGGCGGGCGGCTTCGGCTTGTTACCGTTTGCCAGTTTCTGCTGCAGCCACGGCGGCAGGACGGGTTTGGAGAGCAGGGAGCTGCTTTCCGGCACGGCTTTGCGGGCGGGCGGCACCATCACGGGCGGGCGCCAGTTATTGCCTTCGGGTACCAAAACCATCTGGTACGACGAACCTGCGGGCAGGCCGGTGAAGGCATCGTAGCCGTCGATATAGAAGTTTTCATTCTTCATCTTGAAATAGGTTTTGCCCACATCAAGGCCCAGATGCTTGATCATGTGGTTTTCGATAGCGTTCGCAAGGTCGCGGGTGCCGGCCAGCGGCGAATGGCCGATCATGGCCACGAACAGGTCGGTATCGCGGTTGCTGACCATCAGCATGGTTTTGTCGCCCAGAACGCCGCTGGGCTGGGTGATATCGAGGTTGAAGGTGTAAACGCCTTCTTCGGATTTAAACAGGTTCAGGCGGCTCAGGCGTTTTTCCTGAAGGCTGGGTTCTTTGGGCGCTTCCACAACCGGTTCCGGCATGGCAACCGCGGTTTCGACCGAAGCGGGGGCGGGGGATGCGTCTTTTTTGCTTTTGCGCGTAAACAGGTCTTTCAAACGCTGCGGAATAAGCTTCATGGCAATGCCTCGCCTTATAAAAATGGATTTCGCCGGATTATAGGGCCGCCAAAGGTTATGTCAATATAGATAATCCCCCAAAAACCGCCCAAAAAAAGGTTGGTGCAGGGGCTCTTTATGCCTATTCTGCAGGGATGTTCAAAATGGCGAAACCCATCTTTACCGCGCTCCTGACCTGCCTGTTGCTGGCAGCGGCTCCGGCTATGGCGGGCGAGGCGAAGAACGCCGCCAAGGCCTCAGAAAAAGCGTCATCCGCCGTCAAGCCGGTCAAGAAAGCGATGAGCGAAGTGATCGCGGACGCGGTCAGCGATGTCGATGAAGCCGCACCCGCGCCCGTGAAATCATCCGACGAACCGACCGACCCCGCCGACAACCAGACGGGCGGCGTGCAGCTGCCCGTGCCGCGCTTTGTGACGCTGGGCCCCGATGAAGTGAACGTCCGTACCGGCCCCGGCACGCGCTACCCGATTAAATTCGTGATCCGCAAGGGCGGGCTGCCTGTGGAAATCACGCGCGAGTATCAGGTCTGGCGCGAAATCCGCGACGTGGACGGCGACAAGGGCTGGGTGCACAAGGCCATGCTGTCCGGCCGCCGCGCGGTCATCGTCAAGGGTCAGGTGCGCACGATATTGAAGAAGCCGGATGACAGCGCGCAGCCCGTCGTGCATCTGGAGCCGGGCGTGATCGCCGACCTTGAAGGCTGCCGCGAAAAATGGTGCAGCGTGAAGATCGCCACCTATGACGGCTGGATCAAGAAAACCGATATCTGGGGCGTCTATGACGCCGAGACGATCAAGGAGTAACGGTCAACGTGTCTTCGCCCGAACATCAGGAAAAGCTGAAGGAAGAAGCGAAAGCCATCACGGCGCGCCTCGAGACGATGCTGAAGGACACGCCGGAGGGCGATGCGCGCCTGATGCGCACGATCTGCATCTATGCCGGCTTCATCACCGAAACGCTGATGGAATACGAAGAGCCCGATGTGGTGATGGAACAGGCGTTCCACCGCATCGCCGAGCTGCTGCATGCCGATCCGGCGGAGGGCGACGCGCCCGACCCGCTGATGCCGCCCGCATGGACGATCGACCACGACACAGAACTGGGCCGCCAATTGGGCCGCGGCATCGCGAAGAAACTGCCCAAGGGCATGGATGATATCCACGAAATCGCGATCGGCCTGATCATCAACGACTTCCCGCAATGGGAGAAAAAAGATTTCCCCGTGGAACGCAGCCTGCGCCTGCTGATCGAGACGGTGATCTTGTCGCTGACGTTTGAAATGGCGACGCAGGATTTCTGCGATCTGCTGATCGAGGATTTTATCGCCGACGGCAACGCGCCGGGCGAAGGCATTCTCGCGCTGGCCGCCGTCGCGGGTCATTACTTCGCGCAGGCCGAAGCCGCAACCGCGCTGCCGCCCGAAGCGGAAACGGAATTTACAAATGTCATGGTGCGTGAATCCGTGCGCCACGGCACGCCCGGCATTAAAAACTGGGGCAAGCTTTCCGCCGCCAATGACCGCGAGGCTGCGGAAATTCCAGAATACCTGACCCGCCTCAAGCCCGAGATCGACGAGTTTTTCGTCCTGATCGGCCTTGAAGACATGATGGGCAAGGCGGTTTCCGTTGCAAAATCAGTGGGTAGGATGGTCGCGGTGGTGACCGTTGAAGATGTTGGACAGATACACCCCAGTATTGCAAAATCGCTGGCGAAAACCGGCATGATTCTGGGCGCGAAATACAGGGAAGAACCAACCACGGCCTGATGTGTAAGGGCATGACTGATCAACACAAAAAGGGGGCAGCAGTAATGCAAAACCTGAAAACGAAAGTCTTGGACGAAGCGATGAGTTTTACACCGAAATCCAGCTACACCTATGACGACCTGATCGCCTGCGCAAAGGGCGAATTGTTCGGCCCCGGCAACGCGAAGCTGCCGATGCCGCCGATGCTCATGTTCGACCGCATCACCCATATCAGCGCCGAAGGCGGCGCGCATGACAAGGGCGAGCTGGTGGCGGAGCTGGACGTGAAGCCCGACCTGTGGTTCTTCGGCTGCCATTTCGTCGGCGACCCCGTGATGCCCGGCTGCCTTGGCCTTGATGCCGTGTGGCAGCTGCTCGGCTTCTATCTCGGCTGGACGGGCGCACCCGGTTCCGGCCGTGCGCTGGGCGTGGGCGAAGTGAAATTCTCCGGCCAAGTCCTGCCCGAAGCGAAAAAAGTGACCTACCGCCTGAACATCAAGCGCGTCATCAACCGCAAGCTCGTCCTCGGCATCGCCGACGGCGTGGTCGAAGTCGATGGCAAGGTGATCTACGAAGCAACCGACCTGAAAGTCGGCCTGTTCGAAAATCCGCGGTCGCTGTAATTGCCACGGGTGCAATAGCGACAATTCAAAACCGTTCACGCCACCTGAAGCGTCATTCCCGCGAATGCGGGAATCCATGAGCTTCCGGGATTGCGTTGAACATCGTGGATCCCCGCCTTCGCGGGGATGACGAGGAGAACGAGAAAGAGGGCACTATCATGAGACGCGTCGTTGTAGCGGCTTTTGCAATCCTACTGTCGTTCTGCGTCCTCTCCGCGCCTGTTCATGCGGAGACGGCAACAAAAAAACCCACCAAGGAATCTTTGCTGGAAGCTTGGGAGCAGAATCTCAAAAAAAATGAATATACCGTCAAGCTTGAGAAGACGACGGAACAGGGGGTCTATGACTACGAGACAACCATCTTCCCCTATGCTGGCAAACTTAAGGTACTGAACACATTTATCGATGCGCCGGGCAGTTATTACTATGACGAAGATGACGCAGAAAACTTTTCCGGTACTGTTGAGGTTGAATTAGCGGGAGTGGCTAAGGAATTCAAGGAGCAGTATCAGCGCAGTTATTACGCATGGTTGCGCGGCAACTCCCTTACTTATAACGACCGCACAAACAAATGGTATACACCTAGTGAATGGGCTGGTTACAAGAAGATTCTAGATACTGTTAAGGACAAAGCTGTTTGCGAGCCAACCGAACAGAAAAAAGAAGCCGCCCCGACGTTTTTGGGCGTTTTGCTATCTTGGTTTCCCATGCTTTTGCTAATTGGGGTTTGGTTTTTTTTCCTGATTGCTATGCGCAAGCCGCAAAAGAAACAGGCCTTGTTGGTAGATAGGGCATTCGCTCACTACGACAAGACAGAAAAACTTTTAGAAGAAATTCTTGAAGAAACCAAACGCAAGACATAAAACGAAACCCGCAAAAACCTTGGGGCAATTGAGAGGTAATATGAGACGCGTCGTCATCACAGGCATCGGCATCATTTCCTGCATCGGCAACGATCAGGACGAAGTGACCAAATCGCTGAAGGAAGGCAAATCGGGCATCGTGTTTGCGCCGAAATATGCCGAAATGGGGTTCCGCAGCCATGTCCACGGCATGCCGAACATCAATCTGGAGGAAGCGGTCGATAGAAAAGTGCTTCGCTTCATGGGCGATGGCGCGGCGTATAACTATCTGGCCATGCAGCAGGCGATTGCGGATTCAGGTCTGTCTGAATCGGATGTGTCAAATGAACGCACCGGCCTGATCATGGGCTCCGGCGGCCCCTCCACCAAAAACCTGCTCGAGTCATTCGACGTTGCGCGCGAAAAAGGGCCGAAGCGCATCGGGCCTTACCGCGTGACGCAGTGCATGTCGTCCACCAACTCGGCGACGCTCGCCACGCCCTTCAAGATCAAGGGCTATAACTATTCGCTGACCTCCGCCTGCGCGACATCCGCGCATTGCATCGGCAACGGTGCGGAGCTGATCCAATGGGGCAAGCAGGATATCGTGTTCGCGGGCGGCGGCGAAGAACTGGACTGGTCGCTGACCGTGCTGTTCGACGCGATGGGCGCACTCTCCAGCAAATACAACGCGACACCCGACAAGGCATCCCGCGCCTATGACGTAAACCGCGACGGTTTTGTGATCGCGGGCGGCGGCGGCGTTGTGGTGCTGGAGGAATACGAACACGCCAAAGCACGCGGCGCGAAAATCTACGCCGAAGTCACCGGCTATGGCGCAACCTCCGACGGTTATGACATGGTCGCCCCGTCGGGCGAGGGCGCGGCGCGCTGCATGAAGCAGGCGATGGCGACGCTGAAAGGCCCCGTTGATTACATCAACACCCACGGCACCTCCACCCCCGTCGGCGACGGCGCGGAATTGAAGGCGATCCGCGAAGTGTTCGGCGGCAACGTGCCGAAATTCAGCTCCACCAAATCCCTCACCGGCCATTCGCTGGGCGCAACCGGCGTGCAGGAAGCGATTTACTGCCTTTTGATGATGAAACATAATTTCATCACGGCATCGGCGAACGTCGAAACCGTCGATCCCGAAGCGGCCGACCTGCCGCTGGTGACGAAACGCATCGACAACGCGAACCTGAAAAACGTGATTTCCAACAGCTTCGGCTTCGGCGGCACCAACTGCACACTTGCGCTGTCGAAAGTGGAGGGCTGATCGGTGGAAGCAATCATGAAGGGCAAGCGCGGATTGATCATGGGGGTCGCCAACGACCATTCCATCGCCTGGGGCATCGCCCAGACGCTGCACAACCACGGCGCGGAAATGGCGTTCACCTATCAGGACGAGGCGTTTGGTAAACGCCTGCGCCCGCTGGCGGACGGCATCGGCGCGAAAACCGTCATCCAATGCGACGCATCGAAGGAAGACGACCTCGACCGCGTCTTCGCGCAGCTGAAACAGGAATGGGGCAGCATCGATTTCCTTGTCCATGCCATTGCGTTTTCGGACAAGAACGAATTGAAGGGGCAGTATGTCGATACGACGCTCGCCAACTTCCTGACCTCCATGCATGTCTCATGCTATTCCTTCACATCGGTTGCGCGCCGCGCGAAGGATTTGATGCCGAATGGCGGCAGCATGATCACGCTCAGCTATCTCGGCTCCGAACGTGTCATGCCCAATTATAACGTCATGGGCGTGGCGAAGGCGGCGCTGGAGGCTTCGGTGCGCTATATGGCCGCCGATCTGGGCCCAAAAAACATCCGCGTCAACTCGATTTCCGCAGGCCCCATGCGCACGCTGGCCGGCGCGGTCATCGGCAACGCGCGCCATACGTTTAAATTCACGACCAAGGCATCGCCGCTCGGCCGCCCCGTGACGCTGGAAGAACTCGGCAACACCGCCCTCTACTTCCTCTCCGACCTGTCATCGGCCGTCACCGGCGAAAACCACTATGTCGATTGCGGCTTCAACGTCGTCGGCATGCCGAAGAAAGAAATCTTCGACGAAATCGCGAGCGGCACGAACGGGGCAGGGGAATAAACATGCAATTCATCGTCATGGGTCTCGATCACCCCAACGCGCTCGACCGCCGGATGGCGGCGCGACAGGCGCATATTGATGTCTGCGGCGTGATGAAGGCCGACGGGCGGATGCTGTATGGCGTTGCGCTGCTGGGCGAGGACGGTAATATGTGCGGGTCGATGCTGGTGCTCGACATGCCCGACCGCGCGGCGGTCGATGAATACCTGAAAACCGAGCCCTATGTGCTGGGCAATGTCTGGGGCGAAATCAAGGTGACCGCCTGCAAGGTCGGGCCGAGCTTTATGAAGTAATTTTCAGGCAAACAAAAACCCCTCCCGCCAAAACGGGAGGGGTTTTTGTTTGCGCGGGGTATTAAGCCGCGATCGCGTTCTTGAAGGCCTCGAAAATCTTGACCGAGGTCTTGTTCAGATAATAGTCGCCTTCGGGATGCCATTGCGTGCCCAGCACGAAGCGCTTGCCGGGGATGGAGATGGCTTCGATGATGCCGTCGTCGGAAATCGCCTCCACCTGCAGGCCTTCGCCCAGTTTATTGATGCCCTGCTGGTGCAGCGTGTTGACGCTGAATTCGCCCTGCAGGCCGATCTTTTCAAACAGGCCGCCCTTTTGCGCGATGACGGGGTGTGCCTGTGCTTCGTAAGTGTCTTTCAGCGGCTTGTCGGCGGGCTTGCGGTGGTCGCGCTTGCCGGGGATTTCGTGGATGAACTGGTGCAGCGTGCCGCCGCGCACGACGTTCAGCTCCTGGAATCCGCGGCAGATGGCCATCAGCGGTTTGTCCATGTCGATCACCTGCTGGATCATCGGCAGGGTGGTCGCATCGCGGCGGGGGTCGAGGTCTTCATCGCCGAACAATTGTTCCTCGCCATAGCAGGCAGGCGCGACGTGAGAGGGGGAGCCGGACAGCAATACGCCATCGACGCGGTCGGCGATGGAGCGGAAATCGAAATCCTTGCCCATGGCGGGGATCATCAGCGGCACGCCGCCCATCACTTCGACGATTGCGCGGATGTAAGTGTCGCGCACCACATGCGCGGGCAGGCCGGCATAGTCAATCACGTTGGCGGGGATGAGGATGATGGGGGTCTTTTTCATTTGTCTCTACCTGTTACTCTTTCTTGGTCGCCTGTTCATAGATCACGAAGAACTTCCGCACCGGTGTGACCGCTTCCCATGTGCCCTGGTATCCCGACGGCACCGTGAAGCTGTCGGGTGCCTTGAAGTCCTGCGCTTCGCCTGCGTCATTCGTCAGCCGCACATGGCCTTCGATCAGGGTGCAGAACTCGTCTTCATTATAGACCACTTTCCATTTTCCTGCCGTGCATTCATATATGCCGGTGTGGAATTCGTCAGACTTGCTGGAATGGAGAACCTTAAAGGTGCGTTTCGGCGCGCCCGATACGACGCGGTCGGCCTCGACAGGCTCCCATTCCGTGCCTTGCAGCGGGGTTGCGGGGTGGGGGATGATTTTCATGTGATGCCTCTTTTTCCAATCTTATTATATATTTATCAGGACGTACGGGTTGTTTCACTAGCGATTGTTTGACTTTTCACATAACGGGCATAAGATATTTGACTATACCCAACCAGAAAGGTGACGCATGACCGATGTAACGAAAGAAACCGTATCGCCCTTGCGCACCATGTATAACCGCATTGCACAGCAGCTGGGCGAGGACGAGCGCGCCGAATTCATGATGCGCGCGCAAAACGCGATCAAACGCCTTGAAGGCGACCCCGCAACGGTCGAGCCCCGCGATTTGAAGTCGCTGCAGTTCATCTATAACCGCATGGTGCATGTCTATGGCGAGAATTCATCCGCCGACTACATGAAACAGGCGAATGACGCGCTGCAGGCGGTCGATGTGCTGGTCAAGCAGGCACGCAAGTCGTCTTCCGGACGCGGGAAGTAACTCTTTCTTCACCATCGCCATCTGAACGCCGTTTTCGGTAAAAAAGTGTTACAGAGCGTAAACTTTTGCACCTGACGGGTGAAAACGCACGTGCAAGGCATCATCGTCATCATGACCGCGCGCGACTGATTCGGAATCATCCGTGCATCCTCGCGTGCAAAAAATTTCCTCTCACATCACCTGCGAAGTGGTTCATGCGCCACCAAAGTTGCGCGGGCGGAATAATGCTAACTGTGATCAAAAATCCGTCGCGCGGATATGTTTGTGCGCAATCGATTCAAGGGCAGTTTTTTGATGAAGAAGCGGTGAAGAAACGCGGCGTAAAATAAAAAAGCAGAAAATGCATCTAATGCAATAAACACGGGGCTTAAATGAATTTTTGCAGCGTGAAAAAAGCCTCTAAAAGCGAGAAGGGCGCCCCTTGCGGGTCGCCCTTCACTTCAAAGAAAGAAGTAACTAATTACTTCTTTTTTTTCTTTGCAGCTGCTTTTTTCTTCGCAGCGGGTTTTTTCGCTTTTGCTTTAGCAGCTTTCTTTTTCGTAGCCATGATGTTTTCTTCCCTATTTAGGTTGATACATCCAGATCGATACAGCGACGCTGCACCTTTCTGAACATATATATATTTTATTACTTGATTCTCGTGCTTGTCAAAACAAATTGTCGAAACTGGCCGGTGCGACGCATCACATGCATGCATGATGACGTCATCGCTGTGCATCATCACTCGGGTGATCCGTTGCCGACGTCTTCTTCTTCGCCGCTTGTGCCTTCGCCTTCGTTCTCTTGCTCCTGCAGCTGCGCGTCGGTGTACTTCTTCGCCTTCATGCATGCCTTGAACGCGGCCGCGATCTCTTCATCGGTCGCGCCGTCGCCCGATTTGCCGGGGATGGCATCCGCTTTCTCCGAACATGCGGCGCGGTCTTCCTCTACTTTGTCGGCAGGGGACGCATCGGCGCTGTTATCGGGGGGCAAAGACACCTGCGGCATCGCCGCGCGCTCGGCCGATACGCCATCGCCGTCATTCGATGCGCCGCTCGACGCCTGCGCGAGGTATGAAACGCAGGATGCCGTGAAAAGCCCCAGAATGCCTGCGATTACGAGATATTTTTTCATGCCGTGATACTCCTCATTTCGTGTTGCGCGGCCATGATCGGCCCCATCCGACACCATGATGCAGCCCGTACGTGTCGAAACACAAGCGGGGTGATCGCACATTCTTGCGCTGTGCCAAAAAGGTGACGCGCGTGATTACATAAACATAACGTGCGCGGGTCGCATGCACTTACATTGCGCCGCATCACGCGCTAGATTGGTCGCACCCTCAACCATGGCCGGAGTACCCGACATGCCCGCTGCGACCGACAAGCTGCTGACCCCCGACAACTGCGCCTTCATTTTCATCGACCACCAGCCGCAGATGTCGTTCGGCGTGACCTCCATCGACCGCCAGCTGCTGAAAAACAATACGGTCGCCATGGCAAAGACGGCCAAGGTGTTCAACATCCCGACCATCCTGACGGCGGTCGAGACGGAAAGCTTCTCCGGCTATATCTGGCCCGAACTGCTGGATGTGCTGCAACAAGACCCGATCGAGCGCACCAGCATGAATTCCTGGGAAGATGCGGGCTTCATTGACGCGGTCAAGAAGACGGGCAAAAAGAAACTGGTCATGGCGGCGCTGTGGACCGAAGCCTGCCTGATCTTCCCTGCCATCTGCGCGCTGGACGAAGGGTTCGAGGTCATCATCAACACCGACGCATCGGGCGGCACATCGGTCGAGGCGCACAACGCCGCCGTCCGCCGCATGGAACAGCACGGCGCGGAAAGCATCACATCGGTGCAGCTGCTGCTGGAACTGCAGCGCGACTGGGCGCGCAAGGACACCTATCAGGGCACAACCGACATCGTGCGCGAGCATTTCGGCGCATACGGCATGGGCATCGATTACGCCGCCAGCCTTGTGCATGACTACGGCCAGCGCGGCAAATACCCGCACAAGGTCAACCCACCCGCCGGTGCCGCCAAAAAAGCCTCCTGACCTGTGGATAAGTTACGCCGCAGGCTGATGCAGGCGACTGCCCTTGGCGCGGCGGGCCTGCTGTCACTCAACCTGACCCGTGGAGCGCAAGCGATGACCGGCACACCAGATACCATATTCATGAACGGCAAGCTGACCACGCTCGACCGCGCCAACCCGAACGCGACGGCGGTCGCCATCAAAGACGGCGTGTTCCAGTCGGTCGGGGGTGATGCCGATATCATGAAACTGGCGGGGCCAGGCACCAAGGTCATCGACCTGAAGGGCAGGCGCGTGATTCCGGGTTTGAACGACAGCCATACGCACCTGATCCGCGGCGGGCTGAATTACCTGATGGAGCTGCGATGGGACGGGGTGACGAGCGTCGCAACGGCGCTTGATATGCTGAAGCAACAGGTCGCCATCACCCCGCCGCCGCAATGGGTGCGTGTGGTGGGCGGGTTCACGGAACAGCAATTCGCGGAAAAGCGGCTGCCGACGCTCGATGAAATCAACGCGCTCGCCCCTGATACGCCCGTTTTCATCCTGCATTTGTACGACCGCGCGATTTTGAACCGCGCGGCGCTGCGGGCGGCGGGCTATACCAAGGATACGCCCAACCCGCCCGGCGGCGAAATCCAGCGTGATAGCGCCGGCAACCCGACCGGATTGCTGATCGCCCGCCCGAACGCGCTGATTTTATACGCGACGCTTGCCAAGGGGCCGAAACTGTCACCGGAAGACCAGATTATATCCACACGCCATTACATGCGCGAACTCAACCGGCTTGGCATCACATCGGTCATCGATGCGGGCGGCGGGTTCCAGAATTACCCCGATGATTACCGGATCATCCAGAAACTGGCGGCGGAGGATCAACTGACCATCCGCATCGCCTATAACCTGTTCACGCAGAACAAGGGCAGGGAGCTGGAGGATTTTCAGGGCTGGACGAAACTGGTGAAGCCGGGGCAGGGCGATGCCATGTTCCGCCATAACGGGGGCGGGGAGATGCTGGTGTTCTCCGCCGCCGATTTCGAGGATTTCAAGGAACCGCGACCCGACCTGCCCGCGACGCTGGAGGATGAATTATACGCGGTCACAAAACACCTTGCCGAAAACCGCTGGCCGTTCCGCATCCATGGCACGTATGAAGAATCGGTCAGCCGTTTTCTGGACGTCTTCGAGCGCGTGAACCGTGAAGTACCTTTCGACGGCTTGCACTGGTTCATCGACCATGCCGAAACGATTTCGCAAAAGAGCATAGACCGCATTCGTGCGCTGGGCGGCGGCATCGCGATCCAGCACCGCATGGCCTATCAGGGCGAGGAATTCGTCAAACGCTATGGCGCGAAAGCGGCGGAAGGCACACCGCCTGCCCAGAAAATGATCGCATCGGGATTGCCCGTCGGCATGGGCACCGATGCGACGCGCGTTGCCAGTTACAATCCGTGGATCGGGATTTACTGGCTGGTGTCGGGCAAGACGGTCGGCGGCCTGCGTCTTTATCCGCCTGCCAACCGCCTGACGCGTGAAGATGCTCTGCGCTTATACACCGAAGGCTCGTCATGGTTCTCGACCGAAAACGGGAAGAAAGGCGCGATCGCGCCCGGGCAATATGCAGACCTCGCCGTGCTGGACCGCGACATGATGGCTGTGCCGGAGGATGAATTGAAAGACCTGCGCGCCGTGATGACGGTAGTAGGCGGCAAGGTTGTGTATGGCGCGGATGATTTCGCCCCGCTTGCTCCGCCCGCGCTGCCCATCTCGCCCGACTGGTCGCCCGTCAAAAAATTCGGCGGATACCAGCACGCATCGGCGGCATCACCGCGACTTGCGCTGGCCTGCGGCTGCGCGAATAGTTGCAACCTGCATGGCCATGCACATGCCAAAGCATATACCGCAACCGCGCCCGCCGATGACCTGCGCGGGTTCTGGGGCGTGCTGGGATGCAGCTGCTGGGCTTAACGGTGCAAGCCGTCATCGGCCGCAGAATCCTGCGCAATGCAGGCACGGGCGGTGTAGCGCAGCGGCGAAACTATGCGCCGGGGAAGCTCATATGCGCTTCGTTGCCGCCGTGTTTCGGAGGCGGGCTTTTGCGGATCAGCCCCATTTCGGTCGCGGCCAGATGCAGCAGCGATGCTTTCTCCGCCAGGTTTTCGACCGAGAAAATCTCGCCGCGATCGCGGATGGCGGCCGTTTCGACCAGCGACAGCTTCAGGAATTCCCGTTCGTCTTCGTTGAAAGCCGGAATGACATCCTTGCCGGTGCTGGTTTTATACAGCTCCTCCACATAGGATAGCGGGTTGCCGTCGCGCACAATCATACGTGCGGACACGTTGAAGCAGAATGCCAGGCGGCGCGCATCGTCGCCGACATTGTTGTTGTCAAAAAATTCGATCTTGCCGACCATTTTCATTCTCCTGCGTTATGGGCATTTTCGAGGGCAGGATAGGAGCGGGCGGGGTGCGCGTATTTGACTTAAATCAACGGGCACAAAAAAACCGCCAATAATGGCGGTTCAAGAAAAACTGATTGAATTTAGTGGCTTAATGGTGATCCCGCTGGGATTTGAACCCAGGACCCTCTGATTAAAAGTTATGAGAGAGTTATATATATCAAGGGTTTAGTGGTTGCGCCAATCTGTTTTCGCCTGCCGGATCTCGGAAACTCTAACGCCGTTAGAGGAGAAAACTCGGGTAGCGACCACCCCTTTCGGAGTGATCGCCCCCTCGCAACTAGATATTCAGGCTGAATTGACCAGAGGTTTTTCCCGTTTTAATTTCGGAAATTCTCCCCTGATTAACATCGTAACGTGCTGCGATCCGGCTTTGAAGTTCGCCGGCCTCGATCAGTTTTACGATTTCCTGCTTCTCTTTTTCCGTCAATCTGTGTGACGGCCTTCTTCTGTGTGACATGTTTAGATCCTTTGCATGTCGATTACGAGAGCCTTGACTTCGCGGGATACCTAGCCCTACAGTAAGGGCATCGGGGATCCCAAGACCTATAAGCGCTCGCAAAGTGACTAGGTCCTGCCCGATTTCCAAAGCCCGGCGCGTCAACGCCGGGCTTTTTCTATCGGCAGTCATCAGTTAAAACGCTAGCACTTCCAGAAATTGATTAAAATGATTCGTTCGATGTTTGTACCATTTTGCCTATATAGCCCTTTGAATTTAATAGATATCCTTGAATAGAGAAGCCCGCCGGCTCTGGTTAACCGGCGGGCTCCCTGGGCAAACGCGGTGCTGTTAGGCCGCGTTTCGCTTTTTGCGCTCTTCGGCGTCGCGCTGATCGGCGACCTCCTTCTCCGCATCCTGCCGGGTGATCGCCAGCTGCGAGCGCAGGACAGCGTCCTCGATCGAGCGCAGGGCAAGCATGCGGTCGGCGCCTTCCGGCGTCTGTTCGATCACCTGCTCGGCGAGCAGCTGGGCCGCTTCCTTGATTGCCCTGACGCGGGGGGCTTCTTCCTTCGGCGAGTAGAACGAGACGGCCGGATCGAATGCCGGTTTCGGCTGGGCTTGTTTGGACATAGCTAACTCCTTAGTTTTGAGCCCCGGAATCCGCCGGGCTCGGCGCGGTGTAACCTAGAACGAAACAAAGTGCCGTTTCGCAGTACCTGATGCCGCCATTTTCATCGGGATGATCGACGCGAAGAATGACTGTGTCGGGATCGTCAAGTGCCGTAGAAACAACGCGCGTGTCGATATAGCGAAGATTTCCCTCAGCGCGACCATTCGGATGATCGAGCGGCAAACTAATGCGATAGTGGAGGCCACGCAGCTTGAATAGCTTTCCATACAGTTCAGTATTAAAGCATTCGATTGTCGCGCGGGCGGCTGCGAGATCAGCCATCAACTGCCGGTTACGGGCATGCAGCTCCTGCAGGCGCGCCCAGCGGATGATGAAGAAACCGAAAAACCTCATTTGAATTCTCCGTTAAAAAGCCGATGAAGAAATTCGTTGATGCGATAAACAATAATCGGCGTGTCGCTCGTGGATGAATGATAGGTCGGCATGCTTCCGTCTTCCGGCCAGACGATGACAAAGGCATGCTTCGGCTTATCGGCCGCGATATTTTCCAGCATCTCCGCTGCAGGAATATCTCCGTAATAAAGCCCCGGAAATTTAACGACGTTGCTCATGCCGCTCTCCGCTGGATGATATGTTCGGCAGGCCCTTTGTGGTCTCTGCGCCAGATAAACCAGCTATGGTTATGCCGCGGCCGCTCTGTCGTGCCGGCGATCCAGCGGATCCGCTCCGTCAGGTCCAGCCGCGCCGCGTAATTTTTCTGGAACAGATAGCTGAAGGTGGGGGCGTGTGAATACTCCGAGCGCAGCAGCATCGCAACCATAACTATATGCGTCGGCTGCTCGAGGAACGATAATGCGCGCTCGATAAATCGTTCACATAGCGGATGGCTATAGGGCGGATTTGAAACAATGCCGATCGGTGGCGCGTTGAAGCGCGGGCATTGCATCGTTGTAAAATCGACTTGCCAGTCAAGCTTACAGCCGGGATATTTTTTAATATCCGAGCGAAAAGTATAGATCACCCCCAGCCGGCGCAGGGGATGAACAATTCCGCCATTGCCGGCTGCTGGATCCCATACAGCGATCGGCAGATCGATATGGCTTGCAAGTGTTTTCACGGCGCGGGCTTCGGTGAAATACGCATCATGTTTGCGGCGTTTATAGGCCATTGCTGCACCTATATCTTCGTCACGATCAGGACGTCGGGCTTCAGCTGGTCGAAAGCCGCTTGGCTAATTTCACCGCCTTCGTCGATGAAAACTTTCAGACCTTTCGCTTCTTCCTCCTGCCGGATGCGTCGTGCCTCGGTGGTTTTACCGCAACCTCGGGGGCCTGAAATTTCGTAGATCTTGACGCCGTTGCGGTGATAGGGCGTTTTAATTTTGGGCTTTTGCATGCTCTCTCCTTCAGCTTAAAACGATTTGCATGTTGTCGGCCTCGAAAAACTTCTTCTTCTCGATGCGGTCGGCCGCGGCGCGCAGCGAGCTGCAGACGATCAGCTTCGGCGACGGGCTGACATAGCCCATGTATTTCCCGCCGTCGCGCGTGAAGGCGACCAGGGCGAAGCTCACGCCTGCCGGCATCTGCTCGGTGATCTCCTGGCTGAAGTGCATCATGAGGTCGCCGAATTTTTTCTTCATCTCGGCCGGCGAGGCGTAGGGGTTGATAATCAGTCCGGACATTGTTTCCTCCTGTTAAGGCGCCCGGGCGGATTGCCCGCCCGGGCATCTGGTTAATTTTCGAGCGCCTCATACACCTGGCCGACGACGATCGGGCCGTAGGGCTTGGCGATCAGTTCCTTGATAAGCACGATTTCCTCGTGCGTCAGCGGCTGCGGGCCGCCTTCGTTCAGGCGCACGCCCAGCTGGTAGCGGTCGAGCTTCTGTTTGCCGTTGCCTTCGCCGGGCGTGTTGGCGACCAGGACGCTGACGATCGCATCGCCGATCGTCAGGTCTTTACCCTCGACCTGCAGCGGATTGTTTTTCAGGTCGATGATGACCTTGTCCATGTCGTAAAGCCGGGGCGCCGGCTTGTCGGTGCTGGTGGCTCGTTGCGGTTTGCTCACAATAGGCTCCTTTGATACGCGGCCGATCGATGCGCGCGGCCGCTTCGCGCTTTTTGTCCTGGGCTTGCTAGTGCGGCCGGGAAGAGGGAACCCGGCCGCACCGGCAAAGCCAGGCTTAGGCAGCCTGCTCCGTCTGCTGCGTCGTCTCCGTCGCTTCTTCGGCTGCGTCCTGTTCTTCAGCTGCAGGATCCTCGCCGCCGGCCTTCACGCGCGACTTGGTCGAATGCGCTTCGTCCAGCCAGTTGTTGATCGTCTGCGTGGCTTCTTCGTCCGCGAGGTCGAGCTCGTCGCGCACCCGCTCGAGGCCGCGGATATAGCCGTCAAGCGCGGGCTCGCCGGTGAACACCAGGCCGTTAGAGAGACGAAACGTTTTTTCTTTGGTCATACTGGACTCCTTTGATTTGCGGCCCTTACAGCGGGCGGCCGCTTTACCCGTCGTTATCGGGAGACCTTTACAGGAAGCTCCAGAAATGGCTGCGGCGCTCCTGCACGCAGGTGTCGATCGCTGCCTGGTTGCCCTTGTGGATTGTCTCGCAATCATTCGCCTGTGGCTGGCGCGGGCCGGCGCAGGCTGAGAGCGTCACGAGCGCGAAGAGCGCGATAGTCAATGCGGAAGTTTTCATTTTTCTGTCTTTCGTTCATGCGGCCGATCGATGCGCGCGGCCGCTTCGCGTTGAAACCGTCAGGCTTCACTCGGACGCCGGGAAGGGAAGCGGCCCGGCGTCCTGGCGAAGCCTGAGATCAGGCCGCCGCCGTCTTGTCGTCGTTGCCGGCTGCTGCTTGCTTGGCCGCTTCACGCGCTGCCGCGTTTTCCTGCCGGATCTTCTTTTCCATGTCGCAAAGGCTGGAAACCCGGTCGGTCATGCGCTTGACGAATTTCAGGCCGGCCTTTTCACAAAGCGGTATCAGGCGCAGGAACCATTCACGGCCTGCCGGCGCATTCATCCGCGCCACGATCGCGGCGGTCGTTGCGTCTTTCGTCTTCAGCGCGTCCTCCGCTTCCCATGCGCGGCCGACAAAGAAGCCGAGGGCAAAACTATCCTCGATCACGAGCTTGTCGAAGTTTTCAGGCGTAAGGCCAGCAGCTGCCGCCTGCGCCTGCAGCGACGTGTAAAGGTTGACGAGATGCAGCTGCGTGGTGCCGATGGCTTCCTTGTCTTCAGTCATGCCGCCGAACAGTCTTTCGATTGGGATCATAGTCTGTAGTCCTTTCAGGTTGAGGTTGTGGATTCCGCGGCGAGGCGACGGCTGAATGCTTCTTCGGCCATTTTTGTCGTGCGGATGTTGTACCGGTCGATGATTTCCTGGCATGACCGGAACTTGTGGCCCGTGATCGAGGCGATCTGCGGGATCTCGCAGCCGGCTTCCGCCAGCCTTGTCACCGCCGTATGGCGGAGATTTTTAAATATCAGCGTCTTCAACTCGGGCAGCTGCTCGCCGTGCAGCTCGGCCGCCTTGTCGCGAATGCAGCGCACCAGGTACGCGAACCAGTTTTCGCTGTAGGGCTGGCCGTTCTCGGTCGGCAGCAGATAGATCGATTTGATCTTCATGCGGTCGTTGCGCTGCAGCTGCAGCTCGATGCGCGCCTTCAGCTGCGGCACCTTATCGACCGGCAGAACAACCTCGGCGCCGGTCTTGTTCTGCTTCAGGCGGAAGGCGCCTGCGGAATAATTCGGGCGGCCGAGCGCGATCACGTCGCCCTTGCGCTGCCCGATCCATTCGTTCAGCAGGACGGCCGTCCCGATCGCGAAATGCCCCATCGCATCGGCTGTCGCGACAAACGCCTCGACGGCCGCCGGCGACCACAGCTGCCCCTTTTCCGTGAAGGTGGACATGCCCGGCTTCGAGGCGGCATTCGTCGAGATCTTGCCTTCGCGCACACCATGCTCGAGCACGATGCGCAGCACGCGGATGATCGCCGACGCCTTCGCCGGCGTGACGCCCTTCATCGAGCTGTAAATTTTCTGCACCATCGGCTTCGTCACCGCGGCATAAGGGAAATCGCCCATCGTGCGGATCAGGTAACGGAAGGCATATTCGTAGCTGTCGCGCGTCTTCTGTTTCTTCTCGGTGAAACGCCAGCTTTTTTTATAATCGCCGATCAGCCATTCCAGGCTGCCGTCCTTTGCCGATTGCGGCTTATCGCGCAGGCCGCCATACCAGCGATCGAGGTCTTCGTTATATCGTTGCGCCTCGGCGATCGCGGCCGCGCGGACCTCGTCGGCTGTGCCGGCAGCGTGTTCCGCCAGGCGCATGATTTTCCAGCCGGCTTTCACCAGCTCCGGCGATGGCTGCCAGTAATAGCGGGTCTTGCCGTTCAGGGCGTGGCGTGTTGTGAGGTAGCGGATGCGGATATCCATTGCTTTTCCTTTCGGGTCGGTTAAACCGGCCGCCCGATCTCCTCGAAATGCGCGCTGAAAATGAAACTCTCGTCGCGCTGCCGGTATCCGACAACGCTGCCGCAGGGGATCCCGCGATCGCTGGCGCCTTCGATAAAGGCGGTCACAATCGCAAGCAGCCCGCGCTTGCGGCAGCTCTCGAGCTGGCGGCGCACGCTGTTGGCGTCCGTCGTGCTCTTGAACATGATCGTTTCGCTCTCCGTCGCCCATTTGATCTGGTAGATCGTGGCCGTCTGATTAGGCAACGGCCGCGCGCGGGGGAATTCAACGGCAATAACGGTCATGGCTTTGCTCCTATGGTTTCGGCTGGGTACGTTGTGAAATGGCGACGACGTTCTGCGGCGCGAGGTGCTTGGCCAGCGATTTCAGAAGCGCGGCCGTGTAGGGCGCCCGCGCGCGGTGTATGTCGGCCTTCAGGTTGACCTCGATGTAGAAGTCCTGCGGCCCCAGCCCGCGGCGCGCGAGCTCGAGGCAGACGGCAAGATCGAACACGGCAGCCTGGTCGGCGTTCATGCCGTCGCGCAGCCCGTCGATCAGGCTGGCCGCGGCAGCGGATAGCGGCGCGGGGATTTCAGCCATGCGACACCTTCGAGATTTCATAGGCATGCTTGGCATGTTCGATCGTCGCGCGATCGAGGGCGGAGAGCGGCTGCAGCCTGCTGGCCATCTCGATCAGGCCGCTGACCGCGACGCGCAGCGTGCCAATTTTTTGCGCATCGTTCAGCTTTACGGTTTTGTCGAGGGTCGCCGGCGTCGATGAAGGGATCATAGTGATCTGTTGCGTCATCATGTTGCGTTCCTTTGTAAACGTTGCTCGAGTATCTGATCGTAAGCGGGGAAGCTGGCGACGACGCGCGCGCTGTCCGGCTGGGCGCGCAGCGCGGGATCCATCTGCGCGTCCAGCCAGGCGTCGATCGCCGCCTCGTCATAGCGATCGCGGCCGAGCGCGCCGGAGAGAACAGGCCGCGGGAATCCGCGCGCCTGCAGCTCTTTGCGGTGCTCGAGAAACCATGTATAGGAATGCCCGAGCTTCGCGGCCGCGATGCGTATGGAGAGAAGCTTTCTCATGCAGAGGCCGTGCCAATCGGTTTCATGCCCATACGACGCATGCGGGCATGCGTCAGCTTCATGGCTTTATCGATCGGCAGGCAGGGCCGCGTCACAGAAATGCCGTGTAAAATGACATATGCGGCGGATGCTGGATCGATATTGAGTTTTGATTTTTTCATAGCGGCGCCTCCGCGAGAGGCTGATAGGCATGGCCGCGGCCGCGGGGAACTTTTACGGCGACGCCCAGCTTGACCAGATCATCCAGGAGACCGCGGGCAGTATCGGCATCACATTCGTTTGCTTCGCCGAATGCTTTTGCGCTGACGGGTGCGCCGCTGTCCTTCCAGATTTCATTCAGGGTACCCAGCTGCAGCGCCTGGGTTTCGTCCAGCTCGACATTCACCTCGCCGGCTGCCGGCGGCGCGCCCGTCGGCTTCAGGCCCAGGCGGGCAGATAATTCCTTCGCCTCGGTAATGGCCTGCGCCAGCGCTTTCTCGGGCTGCTGGGTGGCGATCATCTCAATGTAGGCGACGGTTAGAACTTCACTTGAAACGGCTTTCGTCATCAGTACCTCCATGTGGTTACTGATGCGTATTCCAATTTAAAATTGGAAAGAAGTCAAGGCAGTTTCAAAAATAAAATTGGCAAGTTATGTTTTGGGCGGTCGCGTAGCCCATGAAAATGCCAATAATCCAACGGCAGCGACGGCGATTGGTATCAGGCTGACCTGCGCGTATTTCAGCCAGAAACGAGAGATGTACTGGGATGTAGTGGAAAAATAGAGGCTGCAGGCGAAAAGCCATGTCGCGCTGCCGGCAACGAAGAAACGAAACGCTTTGCGGCTGGGGGATATATTCGATCTTATCCATTTGCGAACGGCCGGACGCGTCGCGAAATACAGCAGCCCTACAGCGCAGACGGCTGCGGAGGTCGCGGGGATCCAGTACAAATCAATCGAGGGCTCTGCAGCGATGGGAGCGTAAGCGCCAGCTATCTGGTCAGTCTTGGGCCAAAATCCAGTCATCCAAATCTCCGCAGCAGCAAAGCATTTCCATTACTATTTGCCCTTGATAACGGGCTTTTTTTCTGCGGTATCTGCTTGGCTCTTTTTGTTTATATTCTCGGTCAGGCTCTCGAAAAGTCGCTTCGCCGGTTCTTCCAAGCCCCTGTACATGTTTATCAATTCGCGCTCTCGGTCATCCATGGGTGCTACCAACTGAGGGCCTAAAGTGATTTCCATCGGGTGAACCTCAAAAACCTCGGCAAGTTTCTGAATTTTAGTCCAGGTCAGATCTGCCTTTGATAATTCGAGGTTGCTGAGTGTCTGGTTGCTCCAGCCTGTCCGCTCCTCTAGATCGCGAAGTGTCCAGTTGCGTTCTTCACGCAGCTGCTTGATGAAATTCGGGGGATAGGAATGCTTTCTTGTCATACCCATATTGTGCCAAATTAAAATTTGCTTGCGCCACAAAAAGAAAATTGGCAAGGTTGCCAATAGAAAATTGGCAAATGAACATGTGCGACAAGCTGAAACATTATATCGAAGATGAACGGAAGATCAGTATTTCCGAAGCTGCGCGCGAATTGGGCGAGCACAAGGAAACCGTGCGTACATGGTTTAACGGGGTGATGCCCAGAAAAACAGCCCTCGAAAAGATTTACGCATGGTCGAATGGCTATGTTGCACCCAACGATTTCTGTATCCTGAAACTGCCGGAGGAAGCCCGCTGCAACGGGCTATCCTCCACGCTATTGCACGAGGCCGCCGCATGATGCGATCGAGCGCGGCCAGTATCATTTCACAAGTCGGCATGTCCTTGCCGGTTGCGTATCCATCTACGCAATCCGGGAGAAGTAATGCCATGACCAAAAAGGACAAAGAGTTACCTGTTCCACGTGAAGCAATCGGCGACCGCTGGTCGGCGCTGCTGCGTTCACGCTACCCCGAAAGAAATGCCGCGAAGAGCATTGCCCGGGATTTTGACTGCGAGACGCGCACAGCGAAGGCGTGGCTTGCAGGGCAGCGCCCGCAGCTTGACGGCTTCAGCCGTGCTGCGCAGCTGTTTGGAATATCGGCCGTGATAGGGGTGTTGTGGCCAGATAGTGAAGAACATCATCGAAGTAAACTGCACGACGACCTGCAAGAGCTGCGTTCGCGGCTCGACAGGATGTCGCGCGAGCTGGGGGGCTCGCCAAATGATCCGAACGATCCTCATAAGAACGGCAAAGATCGCGGCTAGGCTGCTGATCCGCTTAGGTCACGCCATTGCTGACCTTGCCGAAAACATTTTGAAGAGGCTGCCGAATGAGTAATCCCGGCGACCTCAACACGCCTGCACGGTGGAATGCCTGGGCAAACGAACAAATGCAGCGGGCGCGCTCTGCCGCGACGCTGCCGGCGCCGCCGTCCGGAAAGCGCCGCATGGCCAAGGGCGCGGCGTCCTGGCAGGACGAGCGGCGGGCGCTTAAGCCTCAATCGCAAAAAAAGAAAATCAACTGCCTCAAGCACGGCGGCCCCTTCATATCCGAAGGGCCGCATAACCGCATCTGCAGCCGGTGCAAGAACAGCGACGACTGGCAATTCGGTTACCTGGGCGGCGTGCAGGAAGGCATCGCGCAACCGTCACAACGCAGGAGAGAGACATGAAAAAACTGATCGCCGGCAAATACCAGCCCGCCGCTAAACCCAAGGCAGCGAAAAAGCCGGCCGCAAAAAAGCCGGCCAAACCTAAACCCGAACCCGACGCAGGAAAGTGACGCATCTCGTGGAAATTTCCGACCTGGCAGAAATGCTCGCACAGCGCATCGATGCGCTGTGCGTTCATCTGTTGCCCAACGGCAAGCGCGAGCGCAACGAATACCTTGTCGGCTCCGTCGCCGGCGAGCCGGGGCGCTCTATGTCGGTGTGCCTGCGCGGCGCGCGGCAGGGGCTTTGGAAAGATTTTTCCAGCGACGCGGATTCCGGCGACGCGCTCGACCTTGTCGCGGCCGTGCTGTTCCGCAACGACAAGGGCGAAGCGGTGAAATGGTCGCGCAGCTGGCTCGGCCTCGATACCCTCGACCCCAATCGCCTCGAGCAGCGCCGGCGCGAGGCGAAGGCAGCCGCCGACGAGCGCGACAAAAAAGCACACGCGGAAATGATGAAGATCCGCGGCGACGCAAAAAGAATTTGGCACGGCGCGCAGGCGGATATCCTCGCCTCGCCGGTGCATCACTATTTCATGGGCCGTGCGATCGACATGCGCCGCCTCGAGCGGATCCCGGGCGCAATTCGTTTCAGCCCTTCGTGCTGGTGCGCGGAAACCAATACGCGCCTGCCGGCGATGGTCTCGCAGATCCAGACGCTCGAGGAAGGGCATATCTCGACGCATCGCACCTACCTGCAAAGATTTCCCGACGGCAGCTGGAAGAAGGCGACGCTCGAAGAACCGAAAAAAACTCTCAGCTCGTTCCGCGGCGGATTTATCGCGCTGAACCGCGGCGCGTCGGGCAAGCCGATCAAGGAAGCCCCGCCGGGCGACCTGGTGATTATCGCGGAAGGCATCGAGACCGGGCTTTCGATCGCTGTTGAAATGCCGGAGGCGCGCGTGCTGGCCGGCGTATCGGTGACAAACTTCCAGAACCTTGTGCTGCCGCCGGCGATCACGCGCGTCACGATCGCGGCCGACAATGATGGCGACAACGAAAAATCTGCGGCTGCCGTCGATCGCGCCGCGCAGCGCTTCGTCGATCAGGGCCGCGAAGTAAAAATCATTTATCCGCCCAGCGGAAAAGACTTCAACGATTATCTGCAGCTGATGGCGCAAGGCCGCCAGGACGACATGAGGAGAATGGTATGAGCGGCAACAGCATTCGCGAGATCGCAGAAAATGCGCAGCCGATCAACCCGGCGCCAGGTGCGGCCGCGCCTATCGTCGTCGCGAAAGACGACAAGAAGCCGAAGAAGAAAGCCGACAAGAAGGTCGAGGCAGAAGGTAAGCAGCCTTTGTCTGCCGTGCTGCCGGATGAATGCCCGGTCGTGCCGCTTGGCGTGAACGGATCAACGTATTACTACATCGACCCCTGCAAGCAGCTGCAGGAGCTCGAGGCGACGGATCATTCCCGCCTCGGGCTGCTCTCGCTGTTCAACAAGGAATCCCAGTATCTCTGGAACACCTGGCCGCGCGTAAACGAAAATGGCGCCGTGACCGGCTGGCGGCCGGAAATCGCCGCGGAAGCTTTGATCGGTGCCTGCGGCCGCCTGGGGCTCATCGACGTGAAGGACCGCGTGCGCGGCCCCGGCGGATGGGTGGATGACGACGGAAATCTGGTGTTTCATTGCGGCGATAAAATTTTTCAAGTTGGCGCCGAAGGCGCCTCCGCATTTGAGCCCGGCCGCATCGGCCGCCATATCTATCACGCAGCACCGCCAACACCACGCCCCGCGCCCGGCCCCGAGAGAGCCAGCAGTAAACCCGCCGCGGAATTTTACGAGCTCCTCGCCGGCTGGAAATGGCGGCAGCCGGACCGCGATCCGCATCTGCTCCTCGGCTGGATCGCGGCCGCCATGTTCGGCGGCGCGCTGAAATGGCGACCGATCATCTGGATCACCGGCGACAAGGCGACCGGCAAATCGACTTTGCATGAAGCGATCAACGGCATCCTTGGCAACGGCGGCAGCATCCATGCGACGGATCCCACCGCGGCCGGCCTTTGGCAGACCGTGAAGCGCGCATCTCTCCCGATCACGCTCGACGAGCTCGAGGCAGAGAGCGACAACCGCAAGGCGCACAACATCATCAAGCTGGCGCGTCACGCCGCGAGCGGCGGCCAGACGTTGCGCGGCGGCAGCGACCACAAGAGCGCGACGTTTACGGCGCGCAACTGTTTTTTATTTTCTTCCATCCTCATTCCTCCGCTTCTCGGCCAGGATGTGAGCCGCATGGCCATCCTCGAGCTCGACCGCCTCGACGCCACCTCCAAAGCTCCGCACCTTGAACCGAAAAAACTGGCAGAGATCGGCGCGGTTTTCAGAAAACGTCTTATCGACCAATGGCCGCGCTATGCGGAAACGCTGGCGGCCTATCGCGAGACGCTGCAGAGCGTTGGACATGGCGGCCGCTCGAGCGACCAGTTCGGCACGCTCCTCGCCTGCGCGGACCTTCTCCTTTACGATGCCGCGCCGGATAGCGATACCCTCAAGGGTTGGGGGGATAAACTGCGCTGGCTTGGCCTCAGCGAAGCGGAGAACGATCTCAGCGACAGCGAGCGCTGCGTGTCGCATATGCTCTCCTCGATCTGCCCTGTGTACAAGGACGGCAAGCAGCGGACCATCGGCAGCTGGATAGAGCAGGCCGCAGACCGATTTACCTCGGCCGACCTCAGCGAAGCCGACAAGGTGCTGGGCGCAATGGGGCTGCGCGTGGAGCGTGGCCGGCTGCCGACGGATCCGAAGCACATCCTCGTCGCCAACATGCACCAGGGGCTCGCTGCCGTGTTCCGCGACACCATCTGGGCCTCAGCGCCCGGCACGAGTGGCGTTTGGGTACAGTCCATGCGGCGCATCCAAGGCGCGACAGCTTCAAAATCGAGCACCAATTTCGGCGGCGCACCCTCGCGCTATACCCGCATTTTGCTCGATCACGTTTTACCCGAAGAGCAGAAGGTGAGCGCATCATGATCGCCGTGCTGTTTTTCGTATCTTTTCGGCATGCTCCTGAAACCACAAGGTTTTCAAGCAGCCGCCGCAGCATCGTCGGTGCAACGGTGCAACGTCTCTGCAACGGTGGCGCGTTGCATCTGATGGGATTGAAGGGGCTGGGGAATTTACCGACTGCAACGGTGCAACGGTAATTTCCCCCTGCATATGTGCGAGCGTGCGAGCGCGTGCACATGCGCGGTAACAGCGTTGTATGCGTTGCACCGTTGCACCTTTCTTTATTTCTCTTTGAGTACAGAGAGATAGAGAAAGGAATAGCTGCAACGGTGCTGCAACGGTGGTGCAACGGTTCGATTGAATGAATAAAATATTGGGGTTTTATTGTGAGTTCTGAGACAGATAGCAGCAAAACAGGGCTTAAAACCGTTATTTCGGAGCTTCACGATCCAGCTGCGCCGCTGCCGGGTGAACCGAATGCCGAGCAGCTCGAGCTGTTGCCTCTCTCGCGACGCCTCGCGGAAAAGAACCTTTCCAGCTCGCGGGGGGCGGGACGGCCGCCGGGCGCGAAGAACAAGAACACCGAAGCATGGCGCGATTACATGCTCGCGCGCTATCCCTCGCCGCTGGATGCGCTGGCGCAAACCTACATCGTGCCGATCGAGGAGCTGTGCAAGATCCTCAGCTGCTCGCGCCTGGAGGCGTTCAAGCTGCAGATGGCGGCAGCGAAGGAGCTCGCGCCGTATCTCCACCAGAAACAGCCGCTCGCCATCGACACCGGCGACAAGGGGCTGATCCAGATGTTCATCGGATCCGTTCAGGCCGCGACGCAAGCGAGCGACGAGGACGCGCAAGATGCGGTTTACGAGGTGCTCGATGAACCTCAACAAAATCAATTGGTTAGCGGCGAAGATAATGCAACCTCTAACGCGCCGACCTCTAACGCGCAAGGCGAAGCTGCTGACATTGCAGGGGAAAACGATGGTCGCTAACTCTAATCAGGAATTAGACGGACAGCACTCGGCAGTAGTCGCTTGGCATCAGGCAATGATCGCCATCGCGCACGAGACCACCCCCGGGGCCTTCGTCCAGGCGCAGCCCGCGCGCGCCGCAGGGGGGGTGCCCCCCGCGCCCGCCACCATCCCCGCGGGGGTGGCTTTGTCTTCACAGCCGAAAAAAAAGACCGCGCCTCACCCTGCTGGAAAAAAGCCGGCCGAAAATATTTGCGGCGGCGATGTGGGGCAGGGCGCGGGTCAGGAGGCGGCGGAAAATTCGGGCGTCGGGATTGGGGGCAGGGGATGCTGATGAAGTGGATTCCGCCCGGGCCAGTAGCGCAGGCCTTCGTCGATGACCGGAATTTTTTCTCCGCGATCATGGGGCCGATGGGTTCCGCGAAAACCTCGAGCTGCATCCAGAAGCTCGTGAAAATTTCCTGCGAACAAAAACCGTCGCTGATCACTGGCGAGCGCGAAGTGAAATTCGGCGTCATCCGCGACACGCTCGCGAACATGAAGCGCACGACGTACAAGTCGATCAAGCAATGGTTTCCAAAGTCCGGCGCGTGGGGCGGCGGGGGATCGTCCGAGGAGCCGCCGTTTTTCAAAGCGGGATTCCAGCTGCAGGACGGAACGATCGCGCGCCTGCATCTCGATTTCGTGGGGCTCGACGAGCACAACATCGAGGATATCGCGAAGGGCTGGGAACTCACCGGCTATTGGCTGAACGAGGCGGACCTTCTGTCGAAGGATATTAAAACCTATGTCGATGCGCGCGTCGGCCGTTTCCCAGGCGCGCTGCATGGCGGCTGCAGCTGGTACGGCGGGATCGCGGATTACAACGCGCCGGATACCGAAAATTATCTCTACGAAATGCTCGAGGAGCAAAAGCCCGAAGGCCATAAACTTTTCAAACAGCCGTCGGGATTTTCGCCGAATGCCGAAAACATGAAGAACCTGCCGGAGGGGTACTATACCCGCATGGCGATCGGCAAAGAAAAATGGTGGGTCCGCCGCAACATCGAAAACAATTACGGCTTTTCGCGCGAGGGCGAGCCGGTGTTCGAGCAGTATAACGATGAATTCCATTGCGGCGGCCGCACGATCGAGGCCGTGCGCGGAATCCAGATCGTCTGCTATGCCGACGCGGCGCTGCGGCCGGCGATGGTATTCACGCAGACGATGGCGAACGGCCAGAAAAGAATTCTCAGCGAAATTTACATCAACGGCGGCGCGAAGCAGCTGGGCGAGGCCGCGCTCGAGCATCTCGGAAAATTCTATCCGGGCTTGAGCTTCCGCGGCGGCACGGTGGATCCTGCAGCTGACAAGCGATCGGAGAACGACAGCGAAGCGGAAAACTACATCGAGACGCTTAACCGTGCCATGAACCTCACAGGTGCCGATCGCTTCCGGCCGGCGCCGACAAACGATCCGACGAAACGGCAGGATGCAGTCAAGCATTACCTGACGACGATGGTGGGCAGCGCGGAGCCGGCGCTCCTGGTCAGCGCGCGCGCGATTGTTGCGCGCAAAGGCTTTAACTCGACATACCGCTTCAAAAAACGCGCGAACGGGCAGACCGAAGACAAGCCCGAAAAACTGCACCCCGTTTCCGACGTGCATGATGCGATCCAGTATTTCGCGCTCGATGAGGGCGGATATGAAATCGTTAGCGCAACGGAATCCCGCCAGGCGCGCCGCGCCGGCAACCATATGCGGCAGGCTAAAATGGCGGTGACGGTATGAGCTGGCGCCTGCTGAGAGCATTGGAGACGATCAAGCCGCGGCCGGCGGACGCATGGATGCTCGAGCATCCGGTGCTGCGGCAGCGGACTTTCGAGCAGGCGCTCGGCTTTCCCGCCTATGCGCTGCCGGATTCCGAAACGCCTTCCTGCATTTTCGGGATCGTGAATAATTTCGGCGTCGGCGAGGGCTGGATGCTCACGGGCGAAGGGTTCGAGAAAACCGTCAAGCAGACGCTGCCGCTCATGCGCCGCCTGACCGCGCACCTCTACGTCACGATGCAGCTGCACCGCCTTCACCTGATGGTGGATTCCAGCCGCAAGGATTCCGCGACCTGGGCGAAGCATCTCGGTTTCAAGTTTGAATGCGGGCCGCTCGCGCGGATGGGCGTGCGCGGCGAAGATCTGGATATGTGGATTTACAGCCCGCAATGGCTGGAACAAAAAGTTAAACAACAACGGGGAGAGTAAAATGGCGCAGATTGTGGCCGCGATCGCGGGGTCGGTAATTTCGGGGATGTTTGCCAAATCGGCAGCCGGCAAGGCACGCGAGGCGCAGCTGAAGGCGCAGCGCGCGGAGGAGGCTGTGCAAAACCGGCAGACGATCGCTGCGCAGAACGAGGCCGAACGCCTCGACGCAACATCGGCCAGCCAGATGCGCGCGCTCGCGGCCGGGCGCCGCGGCCGCGGCGGGCTTTCCTTCGTCGGTCCGACGACGGGTCTTAAAACTTCGCTGGGGGGCTAATCGACCATGGCAAAAAAAACCGATGCAGCGGAAAGCAAAAAAACCGAAACGGAAACCAAGGGCATCGACGGCCGTACGGTCATGAAGCGCGCCGATCGCGCATTCAAGCTTAAAGAGCCCTGGGATCCTCTCCTGCGCGAAATGTTCGAGCTCACGATGGCCGCGCGGAATCCATACGATCCGAACAAGACCGGCGCGACGTCGATGAGCCGGCAATTTGATAGCACGGCGCCGACTTCGCTTTTCAAGGCGACAAACAGGATCTTCAGCGAGATGACGCCGGCAGACCAGAACTGGATCGGCCTGGATATCGGGCCTGTCCTGCTGCCGCGCATGAACGAGCTGCAGCAGCAGCAGATGCGAAAAATACTCTCGCAGATGGTGCAGGTCGCCGAGGTTGTTTTTGACGGCGGCAATTTCATCAACGCGCAATGGGAATGCTTCCTCGAGATGCTGGGCGGCATCATGGGCTGCATGCTGGTCCTCGAGGATGGCGACGATATCGAGCCTGTAAGTTTTCAATGCGTCAGCCAGTCAGAGGTCGCGCTCGAGATCGACGGCCGCGGCCGCAAGCGGGGCGTCTATCGCAAGCGCAAGGGTGTCAAGGTGCGCGAGATAACCGAGATGTGGGATGATGCCGAGCTCCCGAAGGAGCTGAAGGACAAGCTGCGCACCTCCGGCGCCAACCAGGAAGATCCTGAAATCGACCTGATGGAAAGCACCTACTGGCTGAAGGGCGGCGGCTGGGCGTATTGCATCCATTGGCGTAAGGGCAGCAGCGACGAGCCTGTGCAGCTGGTTTATCGCGAGTATAACGAATGCCCCTGGATCATCTACCAATGGTCGCGGATTCCGGGATCGCCTTACGGCCCCGGGCCCGGCATCCTGCTGCTGCCGGCGATCCGCATGGTGAACAAAGTGCGCGAGATGGTCATCATGAACGCGGCGCTCGCGCTGGCCGGCATGTATCTCGGCCGCGATGACGGCGTCCTGAATATCGACAATATCCAGATCATGCAGGGCGGCATCGTTCCCGTCGCATCGACAGGCGGCACGATCGGCGCGTCGCTGGTGCCGCTCGAGACCGGCCGCAATTTCGAGATCGGGCATTTCGTCCTGACGGAAGAGCAGGAAATCATCCGGCGCGGCCTGTTCGACAACGGCCTTCCGGATCCCAAGGACGGCGTGCGCAGCCCGACCGAAATCATCGAGCGTGTGCGCGAGCTGGCGCAAGATGTTGGCGGCGCGATCGGGCGCATTACGCGGCAGCTGGTCGAGCTGGTCGCGCGCGTGATGGGTATCCTGCAGCGGCGCGGACTTGTGCCGGGCGTCAATATCGACCAGTTCACTTTCAAGGTGCAGATCAAATCGCCGCTCGCGCGCGCGCAGCAGCTGCAGGAAGTGCAGACGATCCTGCAATGGTACCAGATGCTGCAATCCCTCGGCGGCCCTGCCTTCGCTGCCGTGTTTGCAAACATCGAGGCGGTCGCCGTGCTGATATCAACACGCATGGGGATTCCGCATCAGGTGCAGCGTGACACGGCCGATAAGGAAGCCATGCAGCAGCAGATCGGCCAGATTATCGCCGCTCAGCAGATGGCGCAGCCGGCAGCCGCAAACCTGGCCGCATAAAAGTTACTACGCTACCAACCTCAACCAAAGGAGAAGACGATGACACAGGACACAATCAGAGACACGACGACGGGGCCGGTTTCGGCAATGCCGTCGATCGAGGACTTGCTCGCCAAGATGGGCGGCGGCACCGGATGGGATGCGCTGCTGAAAGCACCAGCGGCGAAAGAGCTCGACGAAAGCCTGAAGCAGAAAAACGAGGAGCTGCAGCACGATTATTTTATCACCTTCAGCACCCCGCACGGCCGCCGCGTCCTGCAGGATATCCTCGATAATTCGATCCGGCGCCCGAATGTGCATCCGGCCGGCACGCTCACCCTCGAGCAGCAGGTCGGTTTCTCGATCGAGCGCAACGGGCAGAACACTCTCGCCTATTACATCTGCCGTAAATCGGCCGCCGGCGAGAAACAAACCGCCACCCGCAAAAACAAGAAAAAAGCGTAAAGGAGAGCAGCATGACCAATACCCCCAACCAGACCCCCGCCGGCAGCACAACGCAAACCCCGCCCGCTGGCAATCCGCCACCCGGGAATCCACCCCCCGGGAATACGCCGCCGAACGGCAACCCACCGCCGGCAGGACAGGAAGGCAAGATAAGCGCCTATCGTCCGGAAGGCCTTGCCGATCATCTTTATGGCGGCAGCGACAAGGAAACGATCGACAAGCTGAACACCGCTTATCAGGGCGCGCGGTCGGAGCTGGCGAAAGGCGGCAGCAAAGCCCCGAAATCGGCCGAGGAATATACGCTTAACCTGCCCGATGATATCAAGAGCAAGGTTATCCTCGCGGGCGAAGACGGCAAGGATCCCATTTTCGAGGCGATGAAGCCTGTCCTGCACAAGAACGGGCTCTCGAACGAAGGCGCCAGCGAAATCGTCACCAGCCTTTACAAGGCTGTCGCCGATAAAATTGCCAAAGACCAGGAAGCCGCGGCGAATGATCCGAACGCCGCAGACTTTGATTATAAAAAACTGGGCGGCAAGGAAAAGGCGCAAGGGCTGATCGATGCCAGCACGAAATGGATCGACGGCGTCGCGGCCAAGCTGAACCTGGACGAAACCGAGAAACAGGAGCTCCAGCTGCTGACGACGCACAGCCAGGGGCTTTCCGTCCTGAACAAGCTGCGCACCCTGACCGGCGAAAAGGCCATCCCTGCCGACCTGAGCGGCAGCGGAAAGGGCGACACCGTCACGCAGGCGGATATCGATGCGGTACGGTCCAAGCAGGAATACCTGGATGGGGATGAAGGCCTTCACGCCAAGGTGCGCGAGATGACGGCGCGCAAGCTGAAGCAGGAGGGAAAAATAGGCTAAAAATTCTCCCGTTGACGGATCTGCCCGACTGTCATGGGATAAGGCAGAGGCGGTCGCCTAGAGATCGGCAAATCGGGGTTAAAGACCCGAAGCCCATAGACCGAAGCGACCGCCTCACATGCCGCACCCGGGAAACCGGCCGGCCAGCCCCCCGGCAGCTGCAATGCCCGGCGCGAGAAGGCGGCGTATAGCCCAGAGAAGGACCCGCGCGAAAGCGGCACTCGGCCGAAAGGCAGGACCCGCTCCAGAGCAAGGCACTCGTCTCGAGCAATCGAAAACGAACAAACCTTTCAAATGGAGCATCCCATGCCTCAGGCAGATGAAACACTTAACGTATTCAAGGAAGAATTTTCCGGCGACAGTAAAATGGCCTATCAGCAGATGGGCACGAAACTGCGCAAAACCGTCCAGAACCAGAACAACGTGGTTGGCAAAAAAGCCTGGTTCCCGAAATTCGGCAAAGTTGCCGAACCGCAAACGCTCACCGGCGGCGGCGACCTGCCGATCGACGATGCCGAACAGGACATGGTCGGCGTGGATCTGGTGGATAAAGGCACCGGGATCCTGCGCAAAAACCTCGACCTGCTCAAGACGAACACCGACCAGAAAATGCTCGCCGCGAAATCGCTGGCCGCTGCATTCGGCCGCCTGACCGACAAGCAAATCATCACCGCGATGGCAGGCACCTCGCTCGTCGTCGGCGACTATACCACCGGCTTCACCAACGCGAAGTGCATGGAAGCGCTCGAAATCGCTTACGACAATGAATGGCCGGAAGACGGCAACATTTTCGCTACGCTGTCAAACCATGCCTGGAACGAGTTCAAAACCTTCTCCAAAGTCTCGAGCCGCGACTATGCCGGGGAAATCTACCCCTGGCTGAAGGGCCGCCAGGCGTACATCTGGAACGAAGTGATCTGGATGCCGCATTCCGGTCTGCCGCTTGCGAACGGCGACGATCGCGACTGCTTCCTCTACCACAAGACGGCCGTGGCGCATGCTTCGGGCTCGGAGATGCAGATCGATATCGACTGGATCCCGATGAAACGCTCGTGGCTGATCGGCGGCGATATGAGCCAGGGGGCCGGCCTGATCGATGGCGGCAGCGATGGCGGCGTCATCAAGATCAAGTGCGACGACGACACGCCGATCGCATAAGAAATTGACCGGGCGGCGGCGCCCACACACAGCGCCGCCGCCATGAGGTCAGCGGAATAACTTTTTACGAGGTTACAGAAATGTCTTTCGAAAAAAACAAACTGGTTCGCATCGGCAGCGTGGGTGGTTTCCACCGCTATCTCTATGCGACCAACGACACAAAAAACAGCGTCGAGGGTGCGAACTACTTCGGCGATGCGGCCGACATGCTTGGCAAAGGCGACGTTATCGAGGTCCTGGGCGACCTTGACGGCACCGCCTTCGTCACCAGCTACATTGTCGCCAGCGACGACGACGCCACGATCACGCTGACCGAGGCATCGACCGTCACGCAGAACGTGCTGCAGGAGGTCCTGCTGCCGAAGATCTCGACCAAGGCGGCGGATGCTGAAGTTTTCCGCTATGTGCCGAACTTCGCGGGGGAGATCACCGAGATCCGGTCCGTCCTGAACGGGGCGCTTGCAACGGGCGACGCGACGCTGACGACGAAAATCAACGGCGTCAACGTCACCAGCGGCGCGCTGACCCTCACGCAAGCGGGATCGGCCGCGGGCGACGTGGATCATGCCACGCCGTCGGCTGCGAAAACCTTCAACGCGGGCGACGTGATTTCGGTCACGGCCGGCGGCGCGTCCACCGCGACCGCAAGCGCTAACGTGAGCCTGCTGCTCACGCCGAGCTAATCATCGATGGCGATGGGCCGGCGGCGGGAGCGGAAGCCCGCCGCCGGCTTTCGCGTAACAAGGGCTTAACATGACAGTTTCATCCGATACGCCGCTTTCTGTTTGCAACGACGCCCGCTTGATGGTCGGCGCCAGCCCTGTCGAAAACGTGACGTCGCCGGCGACGGAGCAGGAGAAAATCACTTCCCGAATGTACCGGCTTGTGGTCGAAGCGCTATTCGCGCGGCATACCTGGTCATTTGTGAACAAGCAACGCAACATCGCGGTTGACCTCGACAAGGTGCCGGATGGCGGTTTTAAAAAGGCTTTCAGGCTTCCGTCCGACCTTGTCGCGGGGCCTTTTGCCGTTTATGCGAATGGCGACTTCAAAAACCCTGTTTCCGAATTTTTGCATCAAGGCGACTATGTGCATACCGATTACGAGAAAATCGATGTGCTCTACCGTTGCAAGCCTGATCCGTCCATCTGGCCGGCCTCTTTCCGCCTGCTGGCCGTGACCGCGCTCGCGGCGCGCCTGGCGAAGCCGGTGGCCGACAATACCGAGCTGCAGACGGAGCTGCGCATGGAAGCCTTCGGCGACGCGCGCGGCGAAGGCACCGGCGGGCTGTTTGCGGTCGCGAAACAGGTTGATGCGCAAACCAAGCCCATGAAGAGCATTTTTGCCGGCGGGGATCCGTTGACGAATGCGCGCCTCGGCGGCCTGTCGGGTATGCGGAGGTTTCGCAACTCATGAGCCTGCTGCGCGTCATCCAGACGAATTTCACTTCTGGCGTTCTCGACGCAAAACTCGCCGCGCGCGAGGATATCACGTTTTACTACAACGGCCTGGCATCCGCGAAAAACCTGGTCTCCGAACCGCAGGGCGGACTGACGCGCCGGCCCGGCAAGGAATTCCTGCGCAAGCTCGCGCGGCAGCTGACGGAAATCGACATATCCGCGAAAACGGTTACGGTGCCGCATGGCGGAACGGCCGACAATCTGAAAGACAGCGACGATACCACATATGTAACGACGGCCGACGACCTGACCAACACCGACCCCTTCGTCGTCGTGCGCCTGGATCTGGGCGCCGCTATGGATATCTCGGCGATCGACGCCATCAACTACAAGCTGGAGAGCGGCGCCATATCCGGCGAATTCCGGCTGCAGCATTCGCTGAACGATGCGGCATGGTCGGATTTCGGCGAACCGATGGACATTGACGCAAGCGACAGGTCGCGCCGCCGCCGGCCTTCGGCTGGAAAAGTATCGGCGCGTTATATCCGCTTTGTCCGGATCGGCGACACAAACCTCGCGGCGACCGTCAGCATCGCGCGGCTGCGACTGTGGCAGGAATCCGCCGACCTCTCGCCGGCAAAGCTTTTCCCGTTCGCTTATTCCAGCAAAGCCGCTTATATGTTCGTGCAGTCTGACCGGAACATCGACGTATTTTCCGGCAAGGAATACGTGACAAGCATCCGCGCTCCACATAGCGCGACTCAGCTGCCGGTCGTCACCGCATCGCAACGCCTCGACACCATGCTTCAATTCCATGAAGCACGGCAGCCGTGGAAGATATTCCGCCAGGGCGGCGACAGCGAATTCGATTTCCGTTATGTCGATTTCGAGAATGTTCCAGATTACGATTACGGCGTGGCACCGACCGGCGCAAGCCCCGGCGTTAACGAGGTGCAAACCATAACCGGCAGCTTCACCGGCGGAACATTCCGCATCACGCTCGAGGGGAAAAAAACGAATTCCATCACCGGCACGGGCGACCAGAATACAGTCGCAACGCGCATCCAGTCTGCGCTGCGCAACCTTGCGAACACCTCAGCCACAGGCATAACCGTCACCTATGCCGCAGGCGATTTTACCGTCACGTTTGCAGGTGGCGATGGCTTGCGACCCTGGGAGAAAATGGTTATTGACGACGAAACGGCTGTTGTTACCCGCACGACGGTCGGACAATTCGCGGGGATCGCGGCAGGAGACGAGGTTCAGACGCTGAACGTCGCCGGCACGGCAAGCGGCGACAAGTTCACAATCGAATTCGAGGGATACACGACCAACACCATCACGGTCGGCGCGACCGATGGCGATACCGCCACAAACATCCAGAGCGCCCTGCGCGCGCTCGAGAACATCGACGGCGACACCGGCCTGACGGTTAACGACGTAACAGACGGCTTCGCCGTCGTTTTTTCGGGCGATAAGCTTGGGAACCGGCCGCATACGAAAATGAAGGTTTTCGTGCTGAAGGGAAACGGCGTCTGGGATGTGGCGCGCACGACGCGCGGCCGGCTGCCGGGCGAGGCGATCATCAGCGAGACGCGCGGCTGGCCGCGCTGCGGCCTGCTTCACCAGTCGCGCCTGAACCTCGCCGGCATGCCGGGCGTGCCGGATGGCTGGATCGCGTCGGTCGTCAATGATCGATACAATTTCGACACCGAGCTGGAGACGCCCGAAAAAGGGCTCGCTTTCCAGCCGGAGGAGGAGCAGGTCGGCACCATTTACGACATGGTCGCAGCGCAACACCTGACTTTCTTCCTGTCGGATTCCGTCATGTACAACCCTTCGGAAGCGATCAATGAAAGCAGCGTGATGAAATTCGCCTGCAGCGAAGGCGCAAAGGCCGGCCTGCCGAAATATGAAGTCGATGGCGGGCTGATCTATGTGCAGGGCGTGCTTGACGAAGAAACGCAGACGGAAATCGGCACATCCATCCGGCAGCTGCAATTCGACGAGCTGAAGCAGCGCTATCAATCGAACATCCTCTCGAAATTTTCGGCAAGTCTGATCCGCGATCCGGTATCCTGCGCGCTGCGGAAAGGTCTTTCGACCGAGGAATCCGACCTCTACCTGCTGGTCAATAACGACGGCACGGCGATCGGCTACACCATTTTGTCGGCCGACCAGGTCAACGCCTTCATGCCGATCGAGACACGCCCGGGCGACAAACTGATATCGGTCGGCGTGGACAAGCGGCAAAATGTTTACTGGATCACCGAGCGCATGATCGACGGCGCCGCCGAGCGATATGTCGAACGGTGGAACAAGGACCTGCAATTCGACTGCGGATCCACGGTCACGGTCACAGCAGAAGAATTCTCCGCAGCTGAAGGGCAGGCGGATTTTACATGGTCATTTGACAATCCGGTTGATGCCGCAGCGGTTGGGGTGCGGCTCAGGGGCGGCCGTCTTGCGTCGGCGGAGTTTATGGTTGATCTGCCGACCAAGACGGTTTCGCTCGTGCCATCGATCGCGGCGACGGTCGCGGCGGGTGACAAGGTGCGCATCGCGAAAATGCTGAACGAAGTCACCGATGCGGATCACCTCGAAGGTGAAACGATCCAGACATATATCGACGGCAACGAAGGACCCGATTGCGTCGTCGCTGCCGGCACATTCTCGCTGCCCGATTATGCCGATACCGAAATCCAGTACGGTTTTGATTTTGAGGTATCTGGCAAGCTTATGCCTTTCCGCGTGCCGGGCGGGACGACGCTGGTGGATAAAAAGCTGCGCGTGGTGAATGCCATTTTCCAGCTTCACAAAACGGCAAACATGCAGATCCGCGCGAATGACGGCGACTGGCAGGATCTGCCGCTCGTCAAGCTGGATGGCGATATCCTCGACCGGACGGCCGAGGAGCTTCTATTTACCGGGGAGATTGCTGCAGAGGGGCTGCTGGGTTTCGCTGTCGGCGGCGTGCTGGAATTCAGGCAGGCAGGACCCGGTCCTTTCACAATTTTAAGCGCGACGCGCGAGGTGTCGGTATGACGGGCCTAGTAACCATGCTTTCAAGCGCCTTCATGGGCGGCGGCGCGACCTCTGCTGCAGATATCGCCTGGAACACCGCGGCGCCGGCCGCGCAAAGCTTTTCCTTCGGCGCCGGCGGCATGTGGCCTGCAGGTCCTGCGCAGGATCCGCTGGCGATGCTGTCGTCAAAGCTTAACCTCGGCAGCATGTCGATGAACCTTTTTTCCGGCGTCGCGGAAGCGATCGGCACAAACATGGATGCAAAGCAGCGCGCATCCGCGCTTGCCCTGCAGTCCAAGGACGTCGAGGCGATGGCCCGCGGCGAGTTAATCAAAGGCTTTGAGGCGAATAACGAGATCATGGACAACGCGATCCAGACGATGGGCGCGCAGCGGCTGGCCTTTGCGGCGAACGGCATGGAACTGAATTTCGGCACGCCGGTTTCCGTGACCAATGAAACGCAGGCGATCGCCGACCGCCAGAGCGGCGTGGTCGGCCGCAATGCGAACATGATGGCGCTTGGCCGCCGCAAGCAGGCGGCTGCGCTGCTCGAGGAGCGTGCCAACGTGTTGAGCCAGGGCAAATTCAAGGCTGCCGGACAAATTGCTTCCGGCATGGTCGCCGCGTATGACAACAGCCAGGAGCTCGCGCAGCGGAGGATCAACCGTGGTTAATCGCACAGGTCAATCCTACAATATCCCTCAAGCCGATCGGCGGCAGCAGGAATCCGCGGCGCCGCTCGCGGCTTCCTATGCGACGACAGCGCCCGGAAATATCAGCTCGATGGCCGAGCCCGCGAAGATGCTCGCCAATTCCCTGCAGGCGCAAAGCCGTCGCATCGAGGAGAGGCTGGATCGCATCGCCGTGGACGAGGGAGAAGCTCAGGGCATGATGCAGGCGGCCGAGGGCGACGTGCCTGTGCGGCGCGACGGCACCATGCGCGGCGCGGCCTATGACCAGGCAGCCATGCGCACGATGCTCGCGCGGCATGACATCGATGCCCGCCGGAATGCCGAGGAGCTGTTCCTCAAGCACAAGGAGAACCCCGCCGCGCTTGCCAAGGGGCTCGACGGATATATGCAGGGCGTGCTGCAGTCCTCGCTCGACGGCCAGCTGAAGGCGCAATTCAAGATCAATTTTTCGGAAATCTCGAACGCCTATCTGAGCGAGGCGAAACGCCACGCCGAAGCCCGCGCACATGCCGCGGCAGCCGCGGCCTTCACGGACGCGCGCGACGGCCGGCTGAAGTCCATCCAGGATATCGCCCTGTTCGAGCAGGATGACGAAAAGGCATCGACCTCGCTGGCGTCACAGATCGCGGATCTCGGAAAATTCGCCATCGAACAGGGAAAGACGCCGGCGGAAGCCAAGCGCCTGACGGAGCAAGCGACGGAGCTGGCGCGCAATTACCGCTGGCGCGGGAAGTTCCTGCAGGCCGACAGCCCCGTGGGGCAGTATGGTCCGCAGATCCCGATCCAGGCGCAGCGCCGCGTCATGAAGGCGTTTGACGAGGAATTTAAATCTGGAAATTCCGGCCTGTCGCTTGAAGCCTATGATGCGCTCGGATCCAAGATGCGGGCCGATCTCAACCGTGCGGAGGCGCAGCATAACGGCGCCCTTTCCCTGATCGGAAAAGGTATCAGTTCGGCGCAGCGCCTGATCGAAGACGGTTACAACCCCGGGCAGGACCAGCTGGAGGCGCTGCAGGCGCAAGCGGCGCAAACCGGCGATCCCGCGGCCGTCGCGGCGACCGGACAGGTCAAAGCCCTGTGGGAGTTTCAGGACGCAGCGCGCACCCTGCGGCCCGACCAGCTGCAGGGCTGGATCAATGGGGAGCAGGCGCGCCTGCAAAAATCCGGCAATGTTTCCGAATTCGAGGCCGGCCGCGCCGAGATGGCAGAAAAGCTTCTGACCTCGATGAATACCGAATTGCAGCGCGATCCCCTCAGCTGGGCGTCGCGCGTCGGCATCGTGCAGCCCGCGCCGCTGGATTTCGGGAATCCGCAAAGCTTCGCAAAGCGGCAGACGGACGCAGAGACCGTCGCGCAGCATTATGGCGTCACGCCGCCGCTCATGACCAACGAAGAAGTTGCGCAATGGTCTAGCCAATGGAACCAGTCAACCCCCGACCAGAAGCTGGGGATGGTCACAGCGCTGCAGGCAGGTTTCGGCGCCGACGCTGTACATGCCTATGAGGCGATCGCGAAGGACGCGCCCGGGCTCGCGAATGTCGGCGGCCTGCTCTCGCAAGCGCCGGCCGCTCATATGCAGACAGCGCGCGATTTCACCGTCGGCGACACGCTGCTCGCCGGCAAGGACAAGACGCTGCCGGCGTCAAACCTGCTGCAGGAACGTGCGAGCGAAGTCCTGGGCGACGTTTACGGCTACGCGCCCGGCGCGCATGACGCGGTGCTGGAGACGGCGAAGCGCCTTTATGCCGCGCGCGCATCCCGCGCGGGCCTGACGCCGGCGGATTTCGACGAGAAGATTTATGACCGCGCGCTGCGCGAGGCTTCCGGCGCCTGGTACGACAAGCAGGGCAAGCAATACGGCGGTGTGACGGAACAGCGCCGCGGCCATTATGTCGTGCTGCCGGCGAACACCACCGAGGATCAATTCGCCGATATGCTCGACAAAATCACCGACGCTGACCTTGCGGCATTGAGCGTCGGCGGCGCGACGCCGCGCTACTCCACCGGCCGCGTGATGACGGCGGACGAGCTGCGCAGCGCATACCTTATCAGCTCCGGCCCGGGCCGCTACCTGGTATCGGAGACCAACCCGAAGGCCGCCGCCGTCTTCGTGCAAGGATCCAACGCAACCGGACATTTCGAGATCGATCTCGCCAAGCTGAAGGAGCTGAAGAAGTGAGCGGATTTTGGCCGGCAACAGACCAGGCAGACGGACGGCTCGCCGAAGTGGCCAGCGGACCCGCGACAGGCTTTGCCGAAAACTTCGAGGCGCAAAACCGCGAGATGCAGCTGATTAACCGCAGCGTATCCAAACACAGCCTCCTGTCGGAAGCCTATGCGGAACGCATCGACGAGATCGAGAAAGCGACGGGGCAACGCCTGCCTAATCCTGTCGGCCAGGCTGAGCAGGAAATGCTGCAGCTCGGCCGCCGGCCTTTGGTGCTCGACGCCGTTGCGGTGGCAAACGATACCTTCCTGAATAAATACATGGACGACTTCGAGAAGGCGGTCGAGCCGTGGCGCGCGAAACATCCGCAGCTGGCGACGAAGCAAAAGATGCTTCAGCAGCTGGGCGACATGGTGCGCAGCGTGGAAGAAGAAACAGCCGACATATCAGACCGCGCGACATTCACCGGCAAGGTCGGCGGATTTATTGGATCTATGGCCGGCGCAATGCAGGATCCCATTAATCTTGTTACGCTGCCGCTTGGTGCCGGCGCCGCAAACGGCATCATACGGACGGCCGTAACGGAGGCGATCGTCAACGCCGGATCGGAAACTTTGATCCAGACGAAGGTGCAACCCTTCCGCGGCGAACTGGGCCTCGAGTACGGATTTGAGCAGGGCGCGGAAAACGTCGCCTTCGCTGCCGGCGGTGCTGCCGTGGTTGGCGGCGCGGTCAAGGCGGGCGGCAAGCTTGCGGAATCCGGCTCGATTGGCCGTAGCGTAAGAAAAACGATCGACCTTGGCGGGCTTGTTGGCGACAAGCTGCTGAAACTTTTCGACAGCGCCGTGTCACAGCCGACGCGCGCGCAGCGCGAGGCGCGCGGGCTCTATGAGCATATATCCGAAATCAACGAAAGCAGCCCGCTCGATCGCGAAGTGGTCGGCGCCGAAGCGGAACACAACCAGCGGCTGACGGAAGCCATGCGCGCGGCGCGCGACGGCCGCGCTGCGGATATGCCCGACATGCCGGCCGCGCCTGTATCGCGCGCCGCGCTCGATCCTGCGCCGAAGCTGCAGGGCATCATCGAGACGTTTGATCCTGCCGGCATCCAGTCCGACGCGCGCACGTTCCAATTCAAGGAAGGCGGTGACAGCTCGGGCGTGACGGAGCGTCTCGACGGTGTTGCGCAATGGGATGAAACCAAGGCGGGCATGGTTATCGTTTTCGAGGATAATTTCGGGCAACGCTTCATCGCGGACGGTCATCAGCGGCTTGGCCTGGCAAAGCGCCTGCAGGCAAAAGATCCGACGCAAAAAATAACTCTCTACGGCCCGCTCCTGCGAGAGGCGGATGGCTATACACCGGAAGCGGTGCGCGTGATTGCGGCCATGAAAAACATCGCAGAAGGAACCGGATCCGCGATCGACGCCGCCAAGGTGCTGCGCACGGATCCTGCCCGCCTGAAGGAATTGCCGCCGCGCTCGCAGCTGGTGCGCCAGGCGGCCGATATGGTGAACCTGAGCGACGAGGCATTCGGCTTCGTCGTCAATGAAATCGTGCCGGCCAATTACGCGGCAGTCGTCGGCCGGCTGGTGAAGGACGAAAAGCTTCAGCTGCCGATCATGAACGTGCTGGCAAAGGTGGAACCTGAAAACGCCGTGCAGGCCGAGGCTATCATCCGGCAGGCGATGGAGGTCGGCACCCGCACCGAGACGCAGATCAACCTGTTCGGCGAAGAGCAAGTAACATCAAGCCTTTATCTCGAGCGCGCCAAGGTTCTCGACAAAGCCTTGAAAAAACTGAGGATCGACCGTAAGGTGTTTCAGGTTCTGGTCGATAACGCACGCCAGCTCGAGGATGCCGGCAACGTCCTGAAAACGGACGCCAACGCCGCAACGGCCGAGACGGCTGCCCGGGCGTCGCAAATGATCCAGACGCTCGCCAACCGCAAGGGCGGATTGTCGGATGCTTTAAGCGCAGCAGCCAGGAGGGCAGCAGATGAAGGCAGATATGTCAACGCAACAGCCGATTTCGTCGAAGCTGTCCGATCAGCAATTGAACGCGGCGATTTCTCTGGGCTCGCAGATGGCGGACATGGACGCGCTTATGAAGCTGCAGGCGAAGACGCGCCGCGTGCTTCAGCAGCAGCTGACCTCCAACCAGACGAAAAACACCTAAACAAATTCGCGGAGCCTGCAGGCGCCGGCCAGCTCGAGCAGACGCGCGCGCTCGAGGCCGACGTGCGCGGCGCGATTGCGGCCTCGATCGAGCAAGAAGCGTCGCGCCTTGCAGGGCCAGATCTCTATCGGATGCCGGAATCCGACCGCGCGGACCTGCTGAAATTCGCCAAGAAAAAAAGTTTCGATGCGCTCGACGACCTTCCGCGCAGCGAAAAGACGGCCATCATCCAGAAGTGGCTTGAAAGCCGTAAGCCCGAGCTGCAGGAGATCCCTGTCGGCGCCCGCATCGACGAGCAGGGCAAGGTGATTACCGAGACGCGCACGGTCAAGGACCTGCTGGACGAAATCGACCAGGACCAGAAAGACCTCGACGCCATCAGCAGCTGCGGGGTGCCATGAACTTTCGCGAATGTATAGACCGCGCCGAGCGCGACAAAAAAATCAGCAAGGAAAAAGCCGACCGCGCCCGGGCGATTTTCGAGGAGGAGCTCGAGCGCCTGCAGGGAACGATGCACGACGCTGCAGCTGAAGCCGAGGCCGGCGCGCGCGCATGGGGTTATATGAACCATGACCTTGCCGAGAAGAAGCGCCAGACGCTGCTGCAGGTGAAAACGTGGCAGCGTATCGATGCGGACATGAAGCAATACCGCAACGGCCGCGGCGAGGAGGATCTTGGCAAGGCGCTGACGGCGCATCTGTCATATGACGATCGCGCGCCGTTCTCGAACCTCGAGGCGCGCCGCAAATCCGTGCTCGGCCGCCTTCATGCCGGCATGGACGAGGCGCTGGCGAGCTTCCGCCGCAATCTGGCCGGGCAAGTGCAGAACAAGGCAACACTCTCGAACGTGGTGCGCGAGCTGTTCGGCGCCGACACCGGCGACCAGGCTGCAAAAGAATTCTCGCAAGCCTGGTCGGAAACGGCCGAAAAGGCGCGGCAGAGATATAACGCTGCCGGCGGCAGGATTCCGAAACGCAGCGATTGGGGCCTGCCGCAGGCGCATGACAGCGTCGCCGTCGGCAAGGTCGCATATAGCGAATGGCGCGACTTTATCCGCCCGCTGCTGGATCCTGCGAAAATGGTGAACGAGGAAAGCGGATTGCCATTCACCGGCGAGCAGCTGGAGCTCGCGCTCCGCAACGTTTACGAGACGATCCGCACCGACGGCCTGAACAAGACCAAGCCCGGCCGCGGCAACCGCATGGCGATGCTGGCCAACCGGCGCACCGATCACCGCTTCCTGGTATTCAAAGACGCTGACAGCTGGCTGCAATATAACGGCCGCTTTGGCCGCAGCGATCCCTTCAGCGTGATGATGGGGCATCTCGACCATATGGCGCGTGATATCTCCGCGCTCGAGATCCTCGGCCCCAACCCGACCGCGACGCTGCGCTACATGGAAGACTTGGCGCGCAAGTGGAGCGTGGACGCCGGAAAACGCGACGGCACGGAAAGCGAGATTAACCTCGCACAAAACATGTGGAGCATTTACACCGGCAGCACGAATGCGCCTGTGCATGGCGCGATCGCGCGCGGCCTCGCATCCACCCGCGCGCTGCTGCAGGCGGCGCAGCTGGGATCCGCGGCTATATCGTCGGTTACGGACCTGAACACCGGCCGCATGGCGCGCAAAATGTCAGGTCTTCCGCAGGCGCGCATGATCCCGCAGATCCTCAAGCTGCTGAACCCCGCCGACCTGGGCGACCAGAAGCTCGCGGTGCGGCTCGGCCTGATCGCGGAAAACTGGTCTCAGCAGGCGCTCGCACAGCAGCGCTATGTCGGCGAGATGTGGACGCCCAACACCGCCCGCGTCATATCGGACGCTGTTCTGCGCGTCTCCGGCCTGAACGCCTGGACGCAGGCCGGCCGCTGGTCATTCGGCATGGAGTTTATGGGGTTCCTCGCCGACCATGCCGGCAAGACTTTCGACGCGCTGCCGAAAGGCATGCAGGATACGATGAAGCGCTACGGCATTGGCGCCGAGCGGTGGGATGTTATACGCACGACGGCCGCCTATGAACACGAGGGCGCCACCTTCATCCGTCCGGAAGACGTCGCATCGAGGGGCGACCTGCTGCCTGGCATCGCCGACGATCACGCGCAGCGCCTGCTCGAGATGATCCAGACCGAAACGGAATTCGCCGTGCCGTCGGCAACCCTTCGCGGCCGCGCGCAGATGCAGGCGAACACGCGCCCGGGCACGCTGATCGGGGAGATCGTGCGCTCCTTCGGTATGTACAAAAACTTTTCCTTTTCTCTTTACCATACGCATATCACGCGCGCGATGCTGCAGCAGGGCCTGCAGAATAAGCTCGGTTATATGTCGAGCATGGTGATATCGACGACGCTCGCCGGCGCGGTCTCGATGCAGCTGAAGGAAATTGCAAAAGGCCGCGACCCGCGCAACATGTTCGGCGAAGACGCGGCCGCATTCTGGGGGCAGGCGCTGATCCAGGGCGGCGGCCTCGGGATCTTCGGCGATTTCCTGTCGTCCTCGACAAACCGCACCGGCAACACGCTCGGGGAAACAATCGCCGGGCCTGTCGCCGCGCTTGCCGGCGACGTTGCGAGCGCCACGCTGGGAAATGCGAAAAAATTTGCAAAAGGCGAAGAAACGACGGTCGGTGCCGACACCGTGCGCATCATCAAAAAATACATGCCAGGCACATCGCTCTGGTACGCACGCGCTGCCTTCGAGCGCATGGTGTTCGACAATATTCAGAAATGGGTGGATCCGGAAGCGCTCGAGCGTTTCCGGCGCCAGGAGAGCAAACTTAGAAACGAGGCGCGCCAGAAATACTGGTGGCGGCCCGGGCATACGCTGCCCGACCGCGCACCGGATATTGGCCAGGCAGTAGGGGGCATCGATGACTGATGATGTAGCGGTAAACGACAGGTCTGTGCGTTGGGAAGCAACGGCCGGCCAGAAAATTTTCGATATCGATTTTCCGATCGACAGCGCGGAACAGGTCGCCGTTTATACAAACGGTGTACTGGAAGATCCGGAAAATTACGCCGTCAGCGTCGCCGATCTTTCAATCGAGTTTACGGACGGCCGCGAGGATGGCGATATCGTCACGGTCGAAGGACTTGATCCGGTTGACCGCCCGCAGGCTTATCAGGTGCGGGGTGGGCTGCAATCCGGCCGCATGAACGAAGAGGCGCGGAATATTTACCGCCAGCTGCAGGAGCTCCGCCGCGACGTTGGCCGCTGCCTGAGCCTGAACAAGGCGGAAGCGATTTCGGCCGCGGCCGGCCTTGCTCTGCTGACGGCAAATGCTGTCCTGGCGGTGAACTCGACAGGCGATGGCTTTGTCATGGGGCCGCTCACGACAGATTATGCCTCGTTCGCAAATCTCGTCGATGTGGACTTTACGTCAACAGCAAACAATGACGCAGTATTTTACGACAGCGGCGCGGGCAAATGGGTTAACAAAAACGGCGCTGCGGCGCGCAGCGCGCTCGGCCTCGGGATCGGCACGAATGTCCAAGCCTATGACGCGGAACTGGCAGCCTTCGCCGGCCTGACTTCGTCGGCAGATACGATCGGCTATTTCACCGGCGCCGGCACGATGACGACGACGGCCTTCACCTCGACCGCGCGCAGCCTGCTCGATGACACCTCGACGAGCGCGATGCGCACGACGCTCGGTCTCGCGATCGGCACCGACGTCCAAGCCTATGACGCGGAGCTGGCCGCCTTCGCCGGCCTTGCGTCGGCGGCAGACAAGATCGGTTATTTCACCGGCGCTGGCACGATGACGACGACGGATTTCACCTCGACCGCGCGCAGCCTGCTCGATGACACCTCGACGAGCGCAATGCGCACGACGCTCGGTCTCGTGATCGGCACCGACGTCCAAGCCTATGACGCGGAGCTGGCGGCGCTGGCCGGCCTTGTCTCGGCGGCCAATAAATTCCCCATGTTCTCGGGATCCGGCACCGCGACGCTGATCGATTTCAAGGACGAGGATAACATGGCGTCGAACAGCGCCACGGCGGTTCCTTCCCAGCAAAGCGTCAAAGCATACATCGACGCTCAAATAATCGGCAGCGGCAGCGGCGATGTTGTGGCTGCGAATTACGGCACGGAATATTCGGCAAACTACGCGCTGCTGCGCTCGAATATCGGTCTCGCGATCGGCACAAACGTCCAGGCATATGACGCGGAGCTGGCCGCCTTCGCCGGCCTGACCTCGGCAGCCGACAAGATCGGCTATTTCACCGGCGCCGGCACGATGACGACGACGGATTTCACCTCGACCGCGCGCAGCCTGCTCGATGATACTTCGACGAGCGCGATGCGCACAACGCTCGGCCTTGCGATCGGCACAAACGTCCAGGCATATGACGCGGAGCTGGCGGCCTTCGCCGGCCTTACCTCGGCCGCCGATACAATCGGCTACTTCACCGGCAGCGGCACAATGACGACGACGGCCTTCACCTCGACGGCAAGGAACCTGCTGGATGACACCTCGACCGGCGCGATGCGCACGACGCTCGGCCTCGGCAGCGCGGCGACATATGACGAGATGACGGCCGCGCAATATTGGGCGAACACCGCAGACAAAATCGTGACGACAGACACGGCCTGGGCGGCCAACGCTTCGGTCGGCCTAACCGACGCCGCAACCATTGCAATGGATCTTAGTACCGGGCTTAATTTCAGCGTGACGCTCACGACCTCGCGCGTGCTTGGCAACCCTTCAAACGTGAAGGATAACCAGTCCGGCCAGATCCGCATCACGCAGCCCGCAGGCGGCGGTGCGGCGCTGACTTATGGCGCTAACTGGAAAGGCACCGGCGGCATCTCGCTATCAACGGCCGGCAATGCCGTCGATCTTCTTTTCTATACGATATCGGGAACCACTCCGGTCATTACCGGCATCATGAAAGGGATCTAAAATATGCTTCCCGGCATGAGAGCAACACCGCCAAAGAGGCCGCCGCCAACGCTGGCCTATCAGTCTCAGCAATCTTCGCTGACCAATATCACGGTCGGAAACACATATTCCTTCGCGAGCGTCGGGATTGGCACGGCTGCAGCTGACCGTCTTGTTATCGCCGCCGTCCGGATCCAGGGCGGTGCCGAGATTGACACCGTGACGATCGGCGGCGTGACCGCCACCCTTGCCGCCATCGATTTCGATACGGGGATATATTATGCGCTGGTGCCGACAGGCACGACGGCCACGATCACGGTTCTCGTGAAGACGGCTACATCGACCAGCTGTTCGGTCGGTGTTTATACCCTGACCGGATACATTAATGCCGTTCCGTATGATGCGGGCAATATATCGAATGCCGCGTCTCATACCGTTTTGTCATCAACCTGGAACGTGCCGCTCGATGGCGTGCTTGTCGGCGTGTCCGGCAGGACCGGAACCGGCACCGTTACCTGGAGCGGCGCGTCTGAAGATTACGACACCGTCGTCGAGACAAACTGCGGCCGATCGGGCGCGCAGCTGCTGCAGACAAACCTGCCCGCTGCAACCGTTACCATCGGAACGACCTACAGCGCGGCCGCGACTTTTGGAAAAATCGTCTGCGCAGTCTGGAGGTAACTTGAAAGTTGAGCATCGAGCAGAATTAGAAAAATCTTCAGGCGCAGCTGATCTCGCGCGGCTGCGGGAAATTTCCAACGGCCTGCACGCGAACACGCTGGCGCTGCAGCAACTGAAAGAAAAAGGCGGAGAAGAACCAACATGGAAGCGACACAGAAAGGATCCTCGATGCGGGCGGAGCTAAAGGTTGCGGGATACAAACTGACGGGCGGCGGCGTGACTTACGCGGCCACCTATGAAGGCGTCCAGAAAGTTCTCGAGAATACGCCGCACATCGACTACGCCGTGCAGGCACAGCTCGCGACAATCGCCGCCGGATATGCCACGGCATTTTACTTCATCGTCATGGGCGGCTATGTCGGCTGGAAATGGATCCGCGACTGGCGCGCCTCGAGGCGCCAGCCATGAGCAACGCAAAGACGGTCATCCAGGGCGCCGGCGGCGCGCTCGTGATTGCGGCCGGCCTGGCGGGCTTCCTCGAGGGCAAGACAAATCATGCCATCATACCCGTGCCGGGCGACGTGCCGACAATTTGCCGCGGCCATACCGGGCCGGACGTTAAGCTCGGCATGGTTGCGAGCGACCAGCAATGCGATGAATGGTTCGCGGCCGACCTGTCGATCGCCTTCAAGGGCATCGAGCGCCAGGCGCCGGGCGTCGTTATGCCCGCTACGCGTCGGGCGGCCATCGCTTCCTGGTTCCTGAATGTGGGTGCCGGCAATGCGGCGCGCTCCACGCTGATGCGCCTGCTGCGCGAAGGCGACCAGATCGGCGCCTGCAACGAGCTGACCCGGTGGGTATATGCCGGCGGCAGAAAGCTTAAAGGGCTTGTAAACCGCCGCAGCGTCGAGCGCGCCGTCTGTCTGATGGAACCGGAGGAAGAGCCGTTCTGGAGAAAATATCTGCCATCTGTTTAAAACGGAGTCGCATCAATGGGTTTCACGTTTATCTTGAAGTATTGGCGGCTTCTCCTCGTCGCGATGCTTGTTGCCGTAATTGGCTATTACCGTTTTTTAGCGCATTACAGACTCGTACAGCTCGATGAGGCGCGCCGCGCTACCGTGCAAGCGCAGGCATCGCTTCGTGCGCAAACCGGTGCATCTGCGGCCACGGCAGCAGCAATTCAAAGAACGATGGAGGAAGCGGATGAAAGAAACCAATTCGAGCTTGGGGCTGCGCAGGAGATCGCGGTCGGCCGTAAAGCTGGCGACGGCGGCCTTGCTCCTGTGCTGCGCGATACCGCTGGCCGGCTGCGCGTTCGGCAAGCAGGACGCACCGCGCTGCACGGTGGCGGTTCCGGAAAACCTCATGCAATGCCGCAAGCCAAAAACCTACCCTGACCCCGCAACCGCGACGCAGGCCGATATCGCTGCCGCCTGGATGGATGCTGATCTGTCGGCGGAGGACTGCGAAAATAAGCTCTCACGCCTTCGCGAGCTTGCGCTGACGTCTAAATGCCAGCTGGTGACGGTGCCTCAGAAGGGGAAAAACTAGCATTTCTCTAACGTTAGAGACTAATGCCGCTCTAACGTTTTCAATATTGCCGATGCTAAGTCTTTGAAAAAATGGTGATCCCGCTGGGATTTGAACCCAGGACCCTCTGATTAAAAGTCAGATGCTCTACCGCTGAGCTACGGAATCACGGTATTAAGCGACTGGGATATATAGGAGAAAATCCCGGCCAGCGTCAAGTTTATACGCGCATTTACTTAACTTGTAAATTTAAAAATGCATCTGCGTTAAAGTAAACGAATTCAATACCTTGCGCGCGCGTTCATGCTTTTTTACGTCTTATGTATTATAGTCATCCCATCAAGGATGGTTCAGATGCTGCATGATACATTCACCGACAAGGCCAAAGCAGGCGGGAAAACGATTCCCGTACTGGTGCTGGGCGCAGGCGTGATGGGGGAGCGGCATATCGCGTCGCTGATCGAAGTGTCGGAGAAGGTTTTGTTCCCGCGCTACGGGTTGCGACTGGACATTTCCGCCGTCGATCGCGACGCGCAGAAACTGCAGCGTCTGCCCGCGCAGGTGGAAAAGTTTTCCGATATCGATGCCGCGCTTGCCAACGCGTCGCCGCAGGTCGCGCTGATGGCGTTCAACGACGACCAGCATATCGACGCGTTCCGTACGCTGTTTAAAAACGCGCCGGATTTAAAAGCGGTTTTGAGCGAAAAGCCGCTGACCGCGCTGTTGTCGGAGGCGCAGGAGATCGAGCCCGAATTGCGCGCGCGGTATCTGAGCATGAACACCGTCATCAATTTTAGCCCCGTGTTTGACAGGTTGCAGGAATTGCTGCCGTCATTCGACGATGTGAAACCCATCGGTTTCGATGCCATCTGGGGCAAGAACCGCACGGGCGATACGCGCCCCTCCATCGGCGTGCCGTCGGAATCCGTCCATGCCATGTCGGTCGTCAGCGACATGTTCGGGCAGGGCAGCCTTGCGCTGGAAACGGGTGCGGCGAAGAACGGGTATCTGAGCGTCAATGCGACCGATGTGATTTATGAATTGAACGCGCAGTTCCGCACGGAACAGGGGTTGCCGATGCGGTTCAACGCGTCATATGTTTTCCCCGAACAGCACCGCCGCGTGACGGCATGGTACGAGGCTCCCGATAAATCGCTGCTGGCCGTCGAACTGGATTTCGACGTGAAGCATGAGGGCAAAAACGCCGACCGGCTGCGCATCCACAAGGTCGATGCCGTAACAGGCGCGCGCGTGGCGCTGGTCGATGAATACCCAGCAGCTATCGTGAACGGCGCGGAGGGTGCGGGACTGAAAAACGACCGCATCACGGCCTTTATCAGCCTCAGCATGATCGATTACATGACGCCCGCCGACAAACGCGACCCCGCGCTGGGATTACGCCTCAGCAACCTTGATGCCGCGCTGCAGATTCAGGGCGAGGTGGAGCAGATCAACCGCGACAACCCCCGCCTGAAAACGCTGGAGCAGGACGCCGACCCGAAATCGCTGACCCCGCCCAAATTCGGCGCGCTGGACACGCTGGCACCGGCGGAGGTGTTGGCAAGGGTGAAGGCGCTGAGGCCGCAGCCGAAGAAACCCGGCCAACACCCCAGACCGTAACTGTATTCGTCATGCCCGCCTTGCGCGGGCATCCAGAAGGCAGTCCTGCCGTCACATGACTCTGGAGTTATAAGACGCGCGGACGCGCTACTGGACCCCCGCGCAAGGCGGGGGTGACGGTGGTAGTAAAAATCCAGATTAATTCTTAAACTTCTTCTTCAGCGCGCTCACCACATTCGGCGTCGCGAAATGGCGGACGTTGCCGCCGAGCCTTGCGATTTCCTTGACGAAGCGGGATGAAATCAGCTGGTGTTTCGACTGCGCCATGAAGAACACGGTTTCGATTTCATCGTTCAGGAACGAGTTCATGCCCGCCATCTGGAATTCGTATTCGAAATCCGACACAGCGCGAAGCCCGCGCACGATGACGCGACCATTTTTTTTGACCACGAAATCCATCAGCAGCTCGTTGAACGGCACCACCTCGAACGACTTGCCGGCGATTTTCTTGTTGTTACCAAGGTCGGTCTGGGCAAGCGCGATGCGCTCCTCCACCGAAAACAGCGGCCCCTTGCCGGGGTTCTCCGCCACCGCCAGCACAAGGTGATCCACCACCTTCATCGCCCGCTCCACAATATCCAGATGCCCCAGCGTGATCGGGTCAAACGTGCCGGGATAAACGCCGATCAGTGGAGGGGTGGATTTGGGGATGGTCATGATGGGTTTCCGAGAGAGGTCATCCCCGCCCATGCTTTGCATGCGGTACATGTGGGGCGGGGATCCAGTACCGTAAGTTATAAAACCAAAAAGTACGATAGAACGAAAGCGGAAAGTTGATTTATGGCTTGGTAATCAGCAAGGTAATGCAAAGCGAGTGTTCGCCATAAGAAGGAAAAGTCCCCATCCAATAACTATTGAAATAATTACGAGGGTACGCGGCTTGAGCTGTTTCTTGATAATCGTTCGCTTATGCAGCCATTTCAAAGCTGCATAAGTCGCGATCGACACCAATATTGGAATAAGAAACATCAGGAACAATGACCATCGTTCATGACCCGCACAAAAATCTATATTAGAAGGTGTCTCATACATGATTACAACTTCAAGGGCATGGGCTCGAATTGCTCATCATTGCATAGTCCAATCCAAGAATGGCCAATATACCGATGATTAAAGATATAATAAAAATCATTTCTTGGTTGATCTTTATCGGGATGATTTTTTTACGGACAAGGATTGAAAGACTTGCATGACATAGGCATGCAGCTAGTCCGGTAAAAATATAAAATCTCGGCTCCAGATAAATGGAACTATAAATTACATTTCCGCCAAAATACGAGCATGCATATCCCTGAGCCGGAATAAATAGCAATATTGCCACTACACCAAAAGACCGAAATAATCCGCTGGCTTTAGGCAACGCGTTATTCCTTCACCTCATCCGTCCCCACATCCTTAATAATCGCCGCCGACACGACTTCTTCACCCTCGCCGTCGATGCGGAACAGGGTGACGCCCTGGCTTTGGCGGCCCACGAAGCGGACGTCTTCGACGGGCATGCGGATGATCTGGCCGCCATTGGTGACCAGCATCGCTTCGTCCGAGTCATGGACGTTGAAGGAACCCACGATTTCGCCGTTCTTCTTGCCCAGCTTCATGTTCCAGATGCCCGAGCCACCGCGGTTGGTGGCGCGGTATTCGTAGGTGGAGGTGCGCTTGCCGAAGCCCTTGGACGTGACGGCGAGCAGGAATTCCTCGAATTTAGCGAGTTCGTTATAGCGGTCATCGGTCAGCACGACGTTGCCGGATGCCGTTTCCTCGCCATCCTCGCCGCCTGTATCGGGCGCTTCGTCCTCGATCTGGTTGCGTTCCTTGGACGCGCGGCGCAGGTAAGCGATGCGTTCGTCCGGCGTTGCTTCGACGCTGTGGATGATGGAGATGGAGACGACTTCATCGCCCGGCATCAGTTTGATGCCGCGAATACCGGTGGATGCGCGGCTCTTGAACACGCGCAGGTCAGCGACGCCAAAACGGATCGCCTTGCCCTTGCGTGTGGAGAGCAGGATGTCGTTTTTATCGGTGCAGGTGCGCACATCGATCAGGCTTTCGTCACCCTCCAGCTTCATGGCGATGAGGCCGTTGGCGCGCACGTTCTGGAAGTCCTCCAGGCTGTTGCGGCGCACGGTACCGTGGGAGGTTGCGAAGATAACGTCCAGTTTATCCCATGTCGTTTCGTCTTCCGGCAGCGGCATGACGACCGAGATTTTCTCGCCCGGTTCCAGCGGCAGCAGGTTGATAAAGGCCTTGCCCTTCGCCTGCGGGGTGCCCAGCGGCAGGCGGTACACCTTCATTTTATGCACGATGCCCTTGGACGTGAAGAACAACACGGGCGTATGGGTATTGGCGATGAACAGGTCGGTGACGAAATCTTCGTCCTTGGTCTGCATGCCTGTGCGGCCCTTGCCGCCGCGTTTTTGCGCGCGATAGGTCGAGAGCGGCACGCGTTTCACGTAGCCCGCATGGCTGACGGTCACGACCATGTCTTCTTTCTGGATCAGGTCTTCCAGATCGGTTTCGTTTTCAAGGGCGATCAGTTCGGTTTTGCGCGGGGTGGCGAATTTTTCCTTCACCTCCACCAGTTCGTCGCGCAGCACCTTCATCAGCACATCGCGGGAACCCAGAATGCGCAGGCATTCCTCGATATAGGCGCAGACTTCCTTCAGCTCGTCGCCGATCTTGTCGCGTTCCAGCGCCGTCAGGCGGTGCAGGCGCAGGTCGAGGATGGCTTTCGCCTGCACATCCGACATTTGATAGGTATTGTCGTTGGCGATGGGATAGAGCGGATCATCGATCAGCTTGATCAGCGGCGCAACAGATGCGGCGGCCCAAGGCTTCGCGGTCAGTTTTTCGCGCGCGTCATTGGGGTCGCTGGCGGTGCGGATGATCGCGATGATTTCGTCGATGTTCGCAACGGCGACGGCGAGGCCGGCCAAGATATGTGCGCGGTCGCGGGCTTTTTTCAGTTCGAATATCGTGCGTTTCGCAATCACTTCCTCGCGGAACTTGACGAAGGCCTCGATCATCATCTTGAGGTTCATCGTCATCGGGCGGCCGTAGTTCAGCGCCAGCATGTTGGCGGGGAAGCTGGTCTGCAGCTCGGTTTCCTTCTGCAGCTGCTTCAGCACCACATCGGGAACGGCGTCCTTTTTCAGCTCGATCACCACGCGCACGCCGTCGCGGTCGGATTCATCGCGCAGGTCGGAAATGCCTTCCACCTTTTTCTCGCGTACGCATTCCGCCATTTTCTCCAGCAGTTTCGACTTGTTAACCTGATACGGAATTTCGTGGACGATGATCGAGGTGCGGTCTTTCTTGCCTTCCTCGAACGATGTCTTGGCGCGCATCATCATCGAACCGCGGCCGTTGTGGTACATGCCCATCACGCCGTTGCGGCCGATCAGCTGGCCGCCCGTCGGGAAGTCGGGGCCGGGGATATGCTCGATCAGCTCGTCGATCGTGATGTTGGGGTTATCGACATAGGCAACGCAGCCGTCGATCACTTCGCCCAGGTTATGGGGCGGGATGTTGGTCGCCATGCCGACCGCGATGCCGGCAGCACCATTCGCCAGCAGGTTGGGGAAACGCGACGGCAGCACCGTGGGCTCGACCGTGCTTTCGTCATAGTTGGGTTGGAAATCGACGGTTTCCTTGTCGATATCGTCCAGCATCGCCTCCGCCGTTTTCGCAAGGCGCGCTTCGGTATAACGCATCGCGGCAGGCGGGTCGCCGTCCATCGAGCCAAAGTTACCCTGACTATCCACCAGCATCAGGCGCATCGAGAAATCCTGCGCCATGCGCACCATCGCGTCGTAAATGGCGCTGTCGCCATGCGGGTGGTATTTACCCATCACGTCACCGACGATACGGGCGGATTTCTTGAAAGGCTTCGTGGAATCATATCCGCCCTCGCGCATCGCGTACAAAATGCGGCGGTGGACGGGTTTCAGACCATCCCGCACATCGGGCAGCGCACGGCTCACGATCACGCTCATCGCGTAATCGAGGTATGATTTCTGCATCTCCTCTTCGATCGTAATAGGAGCAATATCGGAGCTGCGGACGGTGTTGTCGGTGGTCACGGTTGACGGCCTTTCAGAGTATATTTTGATCGCGTTATTTTTACCATTTTTGGGGCGTGGGACAAAGACATAAATACTGTCCACAACTTTGCATAACTGTTAAATAAGGATTTGAAAAATATAGTGATTTTTAGAGGTGAAAGGCGAAACCAAGTGCTGCTGACAACCCGAGCGTCGCCAGCAAATTCCATTTGAATTTGAAGGTGCAAACGGCAGCGATTCCCGCGATGAAGAATGCGGGGAAATCGGGCTGCGCCACCTTGTAAAGCGTGATGCCCGTCTGCCGGAGAGGCTCGACCTTCGCCCACAACGTATGCAGCGCGAACCATACCGCGAGGTTTAAAATCACGCCTGTCACGGCGGCGGTGATGGCGGACAGGGTGGCGGCCATTGCCTTGTTGTGGCGGGCTTGTTCGACATAGGGCGCGCCGAGGAATATCCAGAGGAAGCAGGGCGCAAATGTCACCCATGCCGCCATGGTCGCGCCCAGCAGGCCGAATAAATGCCCGTGCGGTTTATACGCCGCCAGATAGCCGACATATTCGAGGACAAGGATCAGCGGCCCCGGCGTGGTTTCCGCAAGGCCAAGGCCGTTCAGCATATCCGCAGGCGGTATCAGCTGCATCTGCGCGACATAGGCGAGCGCGGCATAGGCGCCGCCGAAGGTTACCACCGCCAGCTTGCTGAATTCCGCGCCGATCTGCGGCAGGATATGCGCCCCGCCAAGGAAATGATACGCCAGCAGCAGCGGCGTAAACCAGATCGCCAGCCAGTCGAACAGCGTGCCGAGCGGACGCGCGTAAAGCGGGCTGGCATGGTTCAGCTGGCCTGCGTCCATCATGCGGTCGATGGTGCTGGGGATGTGCCCGGCGGGTTTTTCGGCGGGCGGGGCGGGCTTGAACGCGCTGTGGCGGCCGACATACCCGATGACCCCCGCACCCAGAACGATGAGGGGGAAGGGGACATTCACGAAGAAAATGCAGATGAAGGACAGCGCCGCGAGTTTTTTTGCGGCGGCCGATTTAAGCGCGCGTTTGCCGATGCGGATCAAGGCCTCGATAACAATCACCAGCACGGCGGGTTTCAGGCCGAAGAACAGCGCGGCCACCAGCGGCGCGCTATGGTACTGCGCGTAAATCGCCGCAAGACCGAGCATCAGCAGGAAGCCCGGCAGCACGAACAGCAGCCCCGCGACAATGCCGCCCCATGTTTTGTGCAGCAGCCAGCCGATATATGTGGCCAGCTGCATCGCCTCCGGCCCCGGCAGCAGCATGCAGTAATTGAGCGCGTGCAGGAAACGCTGTTCGCTGATCCAGTTTTTTTCCTCGACCAGTATTTTGTGCATCAGCGCAATTTGCCCCGCGGGCCCGCCGAAGCCGAGACAGCCGATTTTCGCAAAAGTTTTGAACAGGTCGCGTTTGGGAATCATGCCGTGATTTTTAGCATGGATTTACAAGGGGTTGGGAAGAATCAATGCGGTATTATAAAACCACATAGGTGAAATGTGAGCATAATTAAACGGCTGAAATATATTGATTTTTTCGGTTGTGTTTGACGACCTATCTTAGCCATGTAAGGATTTAATTATGAGTTAACGACTGGCGGCGAAAGGAGAAGCAAGCAGCGCCAGAAAGACGAAGAAACGAAGACACAAAACCCCCGACAGACAAAGGAGCCCGAACAATCGCGGTGACGCGAAACGCCTGAACTATACCTGAAAACCGATACGGACGACGAACCCGAAACGCAAAACAGAAAGGACATTACTCTCAACCATACGCCGAACAGTGACACTATTTTCCAGCCGCAGACCGGAGGATTGCGAACACAACGAAGAGAGACAGTTTCGCCTTGAGGGCATCGCGCAGTAACAGAAAGGAGACATCATCATAAAGCGCGATGCCCGGTATTGATAACATCCGCCCCCGCATGCTCAAATGCACGGGGGTTTTAAAGTTTTCCCCGCATATAAATAGATATCAAGGACGCTGGTGATGAAAAAGTTTCTAATGCTGTTTCTGGTCATTCTGGTCGGGGCGGGGGTAGCGGTTTACCTGAATTTCAACAGCACAGCGAAACGGCTGATCGAGGAAGCGGGCACGGCGGCGCTCGGCACGCCGGTGCATGTCAGTTCGCTCACCTTTTCTTTCTCCGAAATGAAGGCGGCAATCGGCAAACTGACGATTGACAACCCCAGACCCTACAACAATACCTTCCTGAAAACCGACAGCATCACCTTCGCGGTCGGTGATATCTCGCGCGAGGTGGTGACGCTGAACGAAGTGGTGGTCGATGGCATGAACGTCACCTATTACGTCGGCGGCACGGGGGCGACGAATATCGACGCGCTGCGCCGGAACATCAAATCCACGAACGGCAAAAGCCAGGCATCCGCCGAAGCGCCGAAGCTGATCATCAAGAAACTGCGCATCATCAACGCGAAACTGGTGCCGCATCTGCCCGGCATCGGCGAACAGCCGATTGACCTGCCGCCCATCACCATGACCGATATCGGCACGAAATCAAAACCCGCCACCGCCGCCGAAGTCGCCCGCCAGGTCGTGCCCCGCATCATGAACGCCGCCACCAATGCCGCGACCAAGGCCAGCATCATGAAACCCGTCGGCAAAGTGATTGACGGCGCGGAGGGAGCTATCAAGGGGCTGTTTAAATAGCGTATCTAAATCTGGAAATTACCACCGCCGAGTGCTACGAATCCGGCATTCAATTTATATAAGGATTTTTCGCATGACCCCCGCAGACAAGCAGAAACTGACGACCGCATTCAACAACGCCGTCAACGCGTCGCCCTATGCCGATGAAACCGTGTTCGGCATCACGACGCAGGACGGCAAACCCGTCACCCGCCGCATGCTGGTGGAAGCGACACTGGAATCGCCGCAGTTCTTCAACGAAGTCGACAAGGTGCTGGCGACCGGCAAAGTGACGCTCGATCAGATCATCGACAAGTTCGAGCAGGGGATGAAGAAATCCAGCCTCGGCCCGCGCCCCTAATCGTTGCGGGATAGATTTAAAAAAGCCGGAACAGCGATGTTCCGGCTTTTTTTACTCTCACCCCGTCATTTACTCTCGTCATCCCCGCGAAGGCGGGGATCCAACAGCGGCTGCCATGATTGCGCAAGCTCATGGATTCCCGCTTTCGCGGGAATGACGAGGGTTGGTGATATTCGGATTTACTTCTTCTCGTCATCACCCCAAACGCCCGGCGGTTTCGGGGCGGGCGGTTTGATGATGGGGGCGGGTTTCAGGGTGAGGGCAGGGCGGGTGATGCGCTGGACTTCGTTGCTGAGGTCTTCGAGGTGCTGCATTGCTTTCGGCAGCAGGTCGCGCGCTTCGGTGATGAAGTTCAGGTTGTTGTCACGGTTGGCATCGGTATCAAAACGGCCGAACAGGTTGAGGCCGTGCATCATCGCGCCGCGGCCGGCATAGAGCGTCACCACGCCGGGGCCGATCTGGCTGTCGTCTTCCCATGACCATTCGCCCTTGGTGGCGATGGCGACTATTTCTTTCGCGCGCGTGATTTCTTCGAGCGTCATGATCGGGTTCGAGGTTTTGCTGAAACCCGCTTTCAGGTTTTCGATGTCGCCTTCCAACGTTTGAATGTGCAGCAGCGCCTTGGGTAGCAGCGTGCGCGCTTCGGTCACGAAGGCAAGGTTGTTGAGGCCGTTCATGTCGATCTCGATATTTCCCATGATCGCGGGACCGCGCATATTCGGCGCGGGGTCGGCATGGATGGAGAATTTGGACGGGCCGATCCAGCTGTCATCCTCGAACGACCAGGGGCCGGGGGTGGCTTTCGTGGAGATTTCCAGCGCGCGTTTTTTCTCTGCGGGGGTCATGTTCTGATCCGTGTATCTGCCAAAAAATCCTGCGGGATATGCTTGTTCTAGCACAGTAAAATCAATTCTGTCAAATAGGTTTGGCCATAAGCGTGACAAGCCTGCATCACATAAGCCAAAAAGTTCCACGGATATGGGAACAAGGGGTTGCTATCCTCTTATATATTAGGCACATTCTGCCAACTCAAAAACCAAGCATGCCGCAATCCGGCTTAACTCGATATATATAAGAGGAAATAAAATGCCGTTTGATCTTCAAACAATCGTGATCGCGTCGGGGGTGCTCGCACTTCTGTACGGGATCCTGACAAGCTTCCAGGTCATGTCCAAAAGCGCCGGTAACGCGCGCATGCAGGAAATCGCCGCCGCCATTCAGGAAGGCGCGCAAGCCTACCTGAACCGCCAATACACCACCATCGCCGCCGTCGGCGTCGTTGTGGGCATCCTGCTGGGCGTGACGCTCGGCCTGCGCACCGGCATCGGTTTCGCAGTGGGTGCAATCCTCTCGGGTCTTGCCGGTTACATCGGCATGCACGTTTCCGTCCGCGCCAACGTGCGCACGGCTGACGCTGCGCAAAAAGGCCTGCAGGAAGCGCTGACCGTCGCCTTCAAATCGGGCGCGATCACCGGCCTGCTGGTCGTCGGCCTCGGCCTGCTCGGCGTTGCCGTGTATTACTTCGTCCTGCTGAACAAGAACGTGCCGCAGCGCGAAATCCTGGAAGCCCTCGTGGCGCTGGGCTTCGGCGCTTCGCTGATCTCGATCTTCGCGCGCCTTGGCGGCGGTATCTTCACGAAAGGTGCTGACGTGGGCGCGGATCTTTGCGGCAAGGTTGAAGCCAACCTGCCGGAGGACGATCCCCGCAACCCCGCCGTCATCGCCGACAACGTTGGCGACAACGTGGGCGACTGCGCAGGCATGGCTGCCGACCTGTTCGAAACCTATGCCGTCACGCTGGTTGCGACCATGCTGATCGCGGCGTCGGTCTTTGCACCGGAAGCCGTCCGCGGCGCGATGGAACTGCCGCTGCTGATCTGCGGCCTGTGCATCGTCTCCTCGATCATCGGAACCTACTTCGTGCGTCTCGGCTCGTCGGAAAACATCATGGGCGCCCTGTATAAAGGCCTCATCGTGACCGGCATCCTGTCGCTCGGCCTCGTCTGGTGGGCAATCGACGCAACCGTCGGCATGAACACGCAGCTCGCGCTGCTGTCGGGTGCTACCGTCACCGGCATGAAACTGTTCCATTGCGCGATCGTCGGCCTGGTCGTCACCGCGCTGATGGTCTGGATCACCGAGTACTATACCTCGACCTCGTTCCGCCCCGTCCGCTCGATTGCGAAAGCATCGGAAACCGGCCACGGCACGAACGTGATCCAAGGTCTGGCGATCTCGCTGGAAGCAACCGCGCTGCCCGTCGTCGTTATCGCCGTCGGCATCTACGTCGCCTTCAACGCAGCCGGCCTGTACGGCATCTCGCTTGCGGCAACCACCATGCTGGCGCTCGCCGGCATGATCGTCGCGCTTGACGCTTACGGCCCGGTCACCGACAACGCCGGCGGTATCGCCGAAATGTCGGAACTGCCGAAAAAAGTCCGCGTCGTCACCGACGCGCTGGACGCTGTCGGCAACACGACCAAGGCTGTCACGAAAGGCTACGCGATCGGTTCCGCCGGTCTTGCGGCCCTCGTGCTGTTCGCGGCGTTCACCGAAGAGCTGAAGCACTATTTCGGCGCTGCGTCGGAATACGTCACGAAAGGCGGCCATGACGCCCTGACCGTGACCTTCCCGCTCGACGAGCCCTTCGTCATCATCGGCCTGTTCCTGGGCGGCTTGCTGCCGTACCTGTTCGGCGCGATGTGCATGACCGCTGTCGGCCGTGCGGCCGGCTCGATCGTGATCGAAGTGCGCCGCCAGCTGCGCGAGATCCCGGGCATCCTGAAAGGCACTTCCAAGCCTGACTACGGCCGCGCCGTGGACATGCTGACGAAAGCCGCCATCGGCGAGATGGTTGTCCCCTCGCTGCTGCCCGTGCTGTCGCCTGTCGTGCTGTTCTACGTCGTGAAGGCCGTTTCCGGCTCCGCTGCTTCCGGCTTCCAGGCCGTGGGCGCGATGCTGGTCGGCACGATCGTGACGGGCCTGTTCGTTGCTATCTCGATGACCTCGGGCGGCGGCGCATGGGACAACGCGAAAAAATACATCGAAGAAGGCCATTACGGCGGCAAGGGCTCTGATGCCCACAAAGCTGCCGTGACCGGCGACACCGTCGGCGATCCCTACAAGGACACCGCCGGCCCCGCCGTCAACCCGCTGATCAAGATCACGAACATCGTGGCGATCCTGCTGGTTGCTGTCATCGCCAAGATGATGGTTGGCTAATCTTCGGATAAGCCTCGACAAAAAGCCCCTGTCGCAAGACAGGGGCTTTTTTGTATTGACGGGCAGGGGCAAAGGGCTAGAGTGCGTTTCCGTATAAATTTGGAGTGAAAGAATTGCCAGTTACCAAGACATTCATGGAATACACCGAATACGATTTATATAGCAGCGAACAGATGTCGGTCGCCGTGCCGTCGCGCGATCCGCTGGCGATTGATTACAAGAAACTCGACTGGTGGGCAGCGCCGACCTTTTTGGGCTTTCCGACCGAATTCAAATTCTATGACGCGCAGGTGGACGATGCGGGCAGGGAAATCCCCGGCACGCGCACCAATTACTCCAAAAACTATCAGGTCGCCGAAGCGGTGATGAGCCTTGACGAATACAAGGCGCGCGAACTGCCGAAAATCGCGGAAATGAAGGGCGAGAAACTGAGCCGCTTCCACGCCTTCACGCATGAATTCATCGACGGCGGGTTCAGCCTGTCGAAATCCTTCAAGGCCGCCATCGGGCCCAAGAAGCCGGTCATGAACTGGTATATCGAACAGGTGGAAACGGCGATACGCGATGCGGAATCGGCGGGTGCCACGCATATTGCGCTGTGGGATAAAAACTCCGCCACGCCGCCGATTATTGTGACGGCGGATATGATCGTTCTTGACCGTAAACTGGCGCAATTACATCCGGTTGCCGCCAAGCCTGTACCCAGAACGCCGCAGCCTTGATTTGTTGCCATAATCTGCTAGTATCGCCGGATGTCGAATAACGCACCCAATCCGGCGCGCACGCCGCCGCATGACCCGATCCTGCCCGACAAGGCGGAGATCGCGCGTTATTTCCATGCGGCCACCATCGGCAATGTGAAGGAAGTTGCGCAATTTATCCGCGACTATCCCGACCTGCTTGAAAACAACGGCTCGTCCACCGGCGCCACCGCCATCATTCTGGCGGCAAAGGCGGGTAAGCTGGAAGTGGTGGAATTGCTGGCAGGGCTCGGCGCGAATTTGAACGCGGGCGACAATGGCGACCAGTCCGCGATTTTCTACGCCGCCGCAAACGGCGAAGTGGCGGTTGCGCGCTTCCTCATCAACCACGGTGTCGATCCGACTGCGCCTAACAAGGCCGGTGTATCCGCGGTCGCGATTGCCGGCGCGCAGGACTTCCCGATTTTCGGTCAGGAAATGGCAGCGCACCGCGCAAGGCATTTACAGGCCGAAGCAGATGCCGAACGCCGGCGGCTGGAGGCGGCGCGCGAAGCATTGCTGCAGAACCTGCGCGACGTGACCGAAACCGTGAAGGGCGGCGTAAAAGGCAAAGTGGCCGCACCGCGTACCGCCACTTTTGGCAACAAGGGCAAAACGCCGTGAGCATGTCGATCAACGACTTTGATGCGCCCACACAGCAATCGCTGCGGGATTCATTGTTCCGCGCGGCGCGGCTGGGGGAGCTTGATGACCTGCGCACGGTCATCGCCAATTATCCCGACATGCTGAACGACAAGGGTTCATCCTCCGGCGCAACCGCGCTGGTGCTGGCCGCCGAAAACGGGCATATCCGCGCCGTCAAGTTCCTGCTGGAGCAGGGCGCGGATATCGACGCGACCGACACGGTCGGCCGCAACGCGTTGTTCATGGCCGCGAAATACGGCAAGGCGAATATCGTGCAGCTGCTGATCGGCATGGGGCAGGACCCCTATCTGGTGCAGGACGGCGCGTCGCCCTATATCATCGCCCGCAACGGCGGCTTCAATGTTCTGGGCGAGGAGATGGTGGGCTGGCGTAAGGAATGGCTGGCCGATGTGGAAAAAGTAAAAGCCGCTGGCGAAGCCGCGCAGCGCCAACAGGTGACGGAACTGACTGTAAAAATCCGCAGCGGCACCACAAGCGCGGTCGTCGCGCCCAAGACGGCGCGCTTCAAACCGAAATTCTGATTACGGTTTCTTCGCAAGGCGCAGGATTATTTTTACCGGCTTGAACAAGCAATTCTTTTTCTTCCGCGTCCAGTTTTTCGATCGCTGCCGCCAGCGATGCGCGGCGTATTTGGAGGTGCGCGTTCTGCGTGCAGGTAGAGTAAGCGTTACTTCGTGCCGCCCTTGTTGAACTTGCCAAGGTTGCCGATGAACTGCTGGACGACGGTGAATTCCTTGCCGGCCGACGGGGTCTTGCGCGACACGATTTTTACATCATGCGACAGCTTGGGATCGACCATCGTGACTTCGGCCACGCGGTCCTGTTCGTCGAACACGACCTTGATCGTCTGGCGGCGTTCGACCTTGTGGTCGAAAATGCCCTTCTGGCTGTCGGTTTCGCCGATGTAATACCATGTCTTGTTGTCGAAGGGGGAGACGGTCGAAGGCGGACCCCAAAGGCGCTCCACATCTTCGCGGCCTGATTCCTGCACCTTGACCATTTCGACCTGATGTTTCGGCAGCAGGTTGCCATGGGTGGTGATTTTGGGCGCGCAAGATGTCGTTATCAACAGCGCTGCAAGCAACAGGGCAGGGGCGGATTTCATCGAAAAACCTCTTTAAAAACCAGCCTTTTTATACGGCCTTCCCGCTGAAAAGACAAGGGCATAGGCGAAACCCCTTTGTTTTCATGACAAAAAGTGTATATTCCTGCTTATTGAATTGGGCATGAAGCATGACAGCGCAACCAGAATTTTCCCGCGTTTTAGCGGTTGAGGGGCTGACCCCCGACAAAGTCAGGAAAGAAACAGTCGAAGCGAACGACAAGGAATGCGCGGCGCTGGCGAAGCGTTTTGACCTGCGCGAGCTGTCGAATTTCAAGGCCGACCTGCGCATCCGCCGCGTCGAGGGCGGCGATGTGGTCCGTCTGGAGGGCAAGCTTTCCGCCGATGTCGTGCAGACCTGCGTCATATCGCTGCAGGATGTCCATGCGCATATCGAGGGAGAGTTCGACACCTTCCTGGCCGAAGCCGGCAAGCATGCCGCCAAGAAATTCGGCGACGAAGCCGATTTCGGCATCGATGACGACGATAGCGCGCCGGAAGTCATTCATAACGGCCAGCTGGATCTGGGCGAAATCGTCGCTCAATACCTGTCTGTCGAGCTGGATCCCTATCCCCGCGCGCCCGGCGTCAGCCTTGCCGCGCAGCTGGCTGAGGCTGGATTGGAAGTGAAGAATAACCCGTTCAGCGTGCTGAAAAACCTGAACCCCGGGGACAAGGCCGCTGCGAAATCGACCGCCAAGTCGCGCGATGCGGACCGTCTGAAGCTCATCGCCGAAAGCGCCGGCAAATCCAAAAAAGGCGACGGCAAATAGGGTCCGGTTCCGGAACTTTTTTGCGTGCCCGCTATTGGCGAAGGGTTATTGCGCCCTATATCCAGAGTATCATGACCGAAGACCAGAACAAGCTTGCGGCCCTTAAAGTCCTTATTGTCGATGACCATATGACAGCGCGCGCGCATTTGAAGCGCGTTTTGCACGACATGGGCATTACCCGGACCGAAGAGGCGGAGAACGCGGATGCGGCATCCGCGAAGGCGACCGCCGATTACAACATCATCTTCCTCGACTGGGACATGCCCGGTAAAACCGGCATCGACATCCTGCGCAAATTTCGCGGCAACAACGCCTTTGACGACACTGCATTTGTCATGGTCACCGCAAAGTCGGAACCGGACGATATTATCTCTGCGCTGCGCGCGGGCGCGACATCGTATATTGTCAAACCCGCCGATCCGGCGGATGTGCGCAACAACGTGGCTGAAGTCATGGAATGGATCGCTCAACAGAAGGCCTTGCGGCGCTAGGATACCTCACCTGCATTCTTGACATAAAGTCTGCGGCTTTGTTATGCTGCTCTCACGCACAATTGCGCGTGTAACCCATAAAAGCCGGCCGTATTTTCCTTCGCATACGAAGGGTCATGAGCCGTGCCGGATTAAACCATTCGCCATGAAACGCCTGTCATCCATTTTCAACCTGAAAAGTTTTGCCTTGGCCGCGGGGCTGACGGTTGGCGGCGTGCAGGCGATGGCTTCGCCTTCCGCCATATCTTTGCCTGATGACGGCGGCGTAAATAAACGCCCCGTGCCGTCTTCGATCATCGCGCCGCATTATAACACGCAAATAAAGCCGCAAGACCCCGACATGCCTGCGCTGAAATTGCTGAAGGCTGAATTCGGCCGCACGCCGCTTGGGCGCTCACTGCTGGATTTTGCAGAGAAGCAGAATATCGCCATCAAATTCGACGCTGCGATCGCCGCGACGAATAACTATGCGCAATATGTGCCGGAAAATTCGACCGTCAGCGTCCGCCCCGATTTGTCGCTGGAAGAACAGGTGATGTATCTGGCGCATGAACTGCGCCACGGCTGGCAGGACAAGACGCTGGGCTATGCCGAACTCAACTCAAAACGCCTCACGCCGTTGCAGCGTTTTTCGCTGCAACGCTATGTCGAGGCCGATGCCCATGCCTTCGCCGCGTTTTTCTGGGCCGACCGCATGGAACGTCTGGGCGTGCAGCCGGTCGCCGACCATGCGGGATATGAACTGGCGCTGGCGCACAAGCTGCGGCGGAAAATGGACGGGCAGGGGAATGTCGCGCTGGCGGATTACCGCGACCTTGCGCTGCTGCCGTATTTCGACCATCTGGAGAATTACAACGAACGCCATGTCGCGATGGCCGGCCGCGCGGTCGACGGCCTGCGCGCCGAGGTCAAGGCCGCGCTGGAAGAAGGCCTGTCGTCGTCTTTCAACCGCCTTGCGGCCGATATCGCGGCGGCGCCAAACGACGCGAATTTCACGGCATGGCTGCGGCAGCTGGGCGGCACCGACCTGTCGGTGAACACCGCGACGGCTTTGACGCATGAGACCGATGCCGCGCTGCTGAACGATTACCCCCTGCGTGCGCTGGAAGGCCGCGATATCATGCCCCCGCTGGGCGCGGCATCTGTAGCGATGCCGCCGCCGAAAGCACGGCTGGAACGGCTGCAGTCGATCGACGCGAAACAGCGGGCCACGGTGCAGTCGCACGCACCGTAAGCCCGCCGCCGCATTTTCTTACTTGGCAAAATACGGAATCACGAATGCAAAAGCGAATCCTGCCATATAAAGCAGGACCGAGAATGCATAGATGATCCGTCCGCCCCGCCGCAGGCGCAGGCAGGCGCGGGCAGCGCCCGGATCCACGGGGCAGGGCGCATGCCGCGCCTTCCATTGCAGCCATCCCCCCGCCGCCAACAACAACGCACCGATGGCGAACACCCATTGCTTTTGTTCGGTGAACCATACCAGCTGCGGGAATGATGACACGATGCCGGCAAGCGTCGCTCCCGCGCCCAGCGTCACGAACAGCGCCGGCATGGCACAGCAGACAAGCGTCGAGGCGGAGGTGAGCAGCGAGAGGCCCGCCAGCAGTCGTTCTTTACGTGTTTCCATGATCAGTCCCTTTTGATGCTGACAACGGTGAAGCCCGCATCGACGATGCCCTTCTTGATTTCGTCATCGCCGAGATCCGCGCCGGGCTTCATGTCGATCCGCACGATTTTTGTCGTGAGGTTGACATCGACGGCCGCGACGCCGGTTTTTTTCGAGAACGTCTTGTTCATCGATACGGCGCAGAAATCGCAGACCAGCCCGTTGACCGACACCCGGATATGCGGGCCGTTATGCGCGGCAAGGGCGGGCGTGGATAGCGTCAACAGCAGGGCAAACGTAAAAAGTTTTTTCATGTGATTTCTCCTTAATAGGTGATGGCAAGATTGAACAGGACCTGGCCGCGGGTGGACATTCCGGCTTCGGCAAGATAATCGCCCTTGAACACACGCAGCAGCGGCGTGACCGTCCAGTTGTCGCGGTTTTCGGGCGTGTGATCGACCTGTAGCATCAGCCAGCTGTGCAGGCTGCCCGCTTCGGCGACATAGGGCGCGATGCCGATGCGCGCTTTTTGCTGGAATTCCTGCTTCACGGCCTCGCCCGCTGCCGTGTAGCGGTTTTCATACGAGACGTAATAGCGGCGGTCTTCCCAGTCGGCCTCGACCCCGGCATAGCCGCCCGCGCGGGCATCGCCGTCGTCATTGGCGATGCCGAGCCCCGAGAGGAAGTAAATATTCCCCTGCGAGTCCGGATTGTTCCACCGCTTGGCCAGCCAGTTGAACTGCATCCCCGCCAATTCGCCGTCGCTGTCACGGTAATGGCTAATGAATGGCCCGATGCTGTAGGTGGCAGTAGGCGAATACATGACCGATAGCGTCTTTTCAAACGCATCGTTGACGGCCATCGGCATCCAGCCGCCGGCATAGGATACGGGTCTGGCAATTGCGTCATGGGTGGTAAAGGCGCACAGGAAAGCGAGTGCGGTAAGCGCGGAGCATAGGCTCCGCCGCGAGCGAATAGGCATCTTGAATCTCCTTGTTAACTGAATTGAGCTATTTCAATGTCAGGCAAGAAGATCGGGCGGCCTTAACTGGCTGGTAAGGCCGAGACGCGGCAGGAAAGCCGCATGGTTCGGGGATTGCAAATCCGCAACGGCGGGCGGCGTGATGCCGATGCCAGCCAGTAGTATGGCGGCTGCCGCAACGCAACTGCTGCAGGCGCCGCAGTTGCATTGTTTAATCTTGGCGGCCATGTCCTTGCAGCAGTCCTTCATGTGGCTTTCGGACATATGGTTTTTGTCGGTCATGTGTTCGGCACAGTGATGCCGCCCCGCAAAGGCATGCGCCGCCGCCGAATAATTGGCGAGCAGCAGGGTAATCACGAGCATGACTTTCAAGAACCTCATCCTGTCATTATATCCGCAATCCGGCTTTCGGCTTATCGTTAATTTGAGGCGGGATTGCAAAAAAGACGCGAAGTTTTCCCAAAAATGCATTTAAATCAAAGGGTTTCATCGGCGCAGCGCTTGGGCGTGCCGATGTTTTTCGCTTGATAATTCTGACTAAACAGGTATTTATAGGCTGATTTTACTTGCCTTGAGGGGCGGCTTTGTTTATGTAATGAAGCCCCTCGGGTCATACCCCTATAGGGCTAAACTGGAAAGAGAAGAGTACGAGTTATGGCAGTTCCCAAGAAAAAGACCTCGAAATCGCGCCGCAACATGCGCCGTGCACACCACGCCCTGTCGTCGCCTTCGGTTGTCGAAGACAAAACGACCGGCGAAATGGTTCGTCCGCACCATGTCTGCCGCAAGACCGGCATGTACAAAGGCCAAGCCGTTATTGATGTTGATTAACCATCGGGTTAATCAGTAATCTTGGCTGACCCGCGGGGAGCGGGAACGGGGTTTCTTTGTCTCATCAACTGGTCATAGCACTCGACGGCATGGGCGGCGACAAAGCGCCCCAGATCGTTGTCGAGGGTGCGCATCTGGCGCGTGAGACCTATCCCACCGCAAAATTCATCATTTACGGCGACGAAGCGCAGATCAAGCCGCTGGTCGCAAAATATCCGGGGCTGGAACGCAGCCTCGAAGTCCGCCACACGCCCGACAAAGTCACCGCCCACGACAAACCTGCGCATGCGCTCCGGCACGGCCGCAATTCATCCATGCGCCTGGCGATCGACGCTGTTGCGCGCGGGGAGGCGGACTGTGTTGTTTCCGCCGGCAATACCGGCGCGCTGATGGCGATGGCGCTGTTTTCGCTGAAACGCATGCCGGGCATCCACCGCCCCGCAATCGCCACCTATATGCCCACCAAAATTCCCGGCCACGGCACGGTGCTGATGGACCTTGGCGCGAATGCCGAATGCACATCGCAAAATCTTTTGGAATTCGCGGTGCTTGGCGGATTGTTTTCGCGTGAGATATTCAAAATCGCTGAGCCCCGCATCGCGCTGCTGAACATCGGATCGGAAGCCATGAAGGGCGACGAGCTGGTGCAGGCCGCATCCGAAGTGTTCCAGAAGGCCGACCTGCCCGGCAAATATGTCGGCTTCGCGGAAGGCGACGAGATCATGACCGGTAATTTCGATGTCGTGGTGACGGACGGTTTCACAGGCAACGTCACTTTGAAAACAATCGAAGGCACGGCGAAGCTCATCAAGCACATGATGAAGGAAGCGTTCAAATCGTCCATATGGGCGAAGATCGGCGGCATCCTGTGTCTGCCGGGCCTTGCCATCTGCTATCACGCGCTGAAGAAATTCTCCAAGCGCATCGATCCGCGCTATTACAACGGCGCAAGTCTATTGGGCCTGCGCGGGCTGTGCATCAAGAGCCATGGCGGCACCGATGGTGTCGGTTTCGCGAATGCGATTGGTGTTGCGGGCGGTCTGGCCGCCAACAGGTTCACGGCGAAAGTTGAAGCTGAACTTGAACGTCTCGGCTTCTCCGGCGAAGCCGCGCCGCAGACAGAGGAAGCATAATCATGCGTCGTTCCATCATGCTGGGCTGCGGTTCATACCTGCCCGAAAAAATCCTGACCAATGACGACCTCGCCAAAATCGTCGATACCAGCGGCGAATGGATCGAGCAGCGCACCGGCATCAAGAAGCGTCATATGGCCGCGGCCGGCGAAAAGACATCCGACATGGCGACCCGCGCGGCGGAGCGCGCATTGCAGATGGCGGGGCTGAAGGGTTCCGACATCGACGCGATCTTCCTTGCGACGACATCGCCCGACAATACCTTCCCCGCGACCGCCGTGACCGTGCAGGACAATATCGGCATGGGCGGCAAGGGCTTCGCGATGGATCTTCAGGCGGTATGTTCGGGTTTCATCTATGCGCTCGCCACCGCCGACAACTTCATCAAGTCGGGGCAGGTCAACCGCGCGCTGGTGATCGGCGCGGAGCATTTTACGAATCTGCTCGACTGGACGGACCGCACCACCTGCGTGCTGTTCGGCGACGGCGCGGGCGCGGTCGTGCTGGAAGGCAGCAATGAAGGCAAGGGCGTGAAATCGGATCGCGGCATTCTTTCCACGCATCTGCATTCCGAAGGCGCATATCGCAATCTTTTGTATGTGGATGGCGGGCCTTCTTCGACCAAGACCACAGGTGTCGTGAAGATGAACGGCAAGGAAGTTTTCCGCCACGCCGTCACGCGCATGAGCGAAGCGATACTTGAAGCGATGCATGAGAATGATGTGGACGCATCCGAAGTGAAATGGCTCGTCCCGCATCAGGCGAACAAGCGCATCATCGACGCGACCGCCGAAAAACTGAACCTGTCGCCCGATCAGGTAGTGGTCACGGTGGCGGAACATGGAAATACATCGGCCGCCTCCATCCCGCTTGCCCTGTCGGTTGCCGTCAATGACGGGCGAATCCAGCGGGGCGACCTGATTCTGATGGAAGCGATGGGCGGGGGCCTTACTTGGGGCGCTGCATTGGCACGCTGGTAAGGCCTGCTGGAAAATCGCAAAAAGCCCTTGCGACTCGAATAATCCCTAAGGAATCCTGCGTATTTTGAGATCGGGCATTTACTGTAAAACTCCGATTCAACTCTTTGTATTGACTAATTAATTGTGAATCGATAGCGTAAGTCTTAACGGAGTTTTGGAGAGGAATCGATGAGCAACCAGACCATTACACGCGCGGATCTCAGCCAGGCTGTTTACGAGCAGGTTGGCCTTTCGAGGAACGAGTCCGCAGACCTCGTGGAGACTGTCCTCGAAGAAGTCTGCAAAGCCTTGGAACGGGGGGAGATGGTCAAGATTTCCTCCTTCGGAACCTTCCAGGTCCGCAGCAAGCGCCAGCGCATCGGACGCAATCCCAAGACCGGTGAAGAAGTGCCAATCCTGCCGCGCCGCGTGCTGACTTTCCGCGCATCGAATGTGCTGAAAGAACGCATCAACAAAGACGGCGAATAAATCCAATCCTGTTTTCGAAGCAACAGTATTAAGGACCACCAAGAATGACGACGAATAACCAATCGTTGAAGCCCGGCGCACAGCCCGATGCCGGCGCTGACCAGCAGGTCACCCAGAAAATCCCCAACCGCCGCCCGATGAAGCAAAAGCAGTCGGCGCAGAAATCGGCGGGCGCGTTCCGCACGATTTCCGAAGTGGCCGATGATCTGGGCGTTGAACAGCACGTGCTGCGTTTCTGGGAAACCAAATTCTCGCAGATCAAGCCGCTCAAGCGTGGCGGCGGCCGTCGCTACTACCGTCCCGAAGATGTCGAATTGCTGAAAAGCATCTATAACCTTCTCTATCAGGAAGGCTATACGATCAAGGGCGTGCAGAAGCTGCTCTCCAACACCCGCGGCGCGGCTTCGCGCGGCGACGACAGCATCTCCAAAGCCGTCCAGAAGAACAAGGCCGAGCTGCAATCGATGCTCGACGACCTGAAATCCATGCGCAAGCTGATCGGCTAATTCCGAACCGCTTCCCGCTTAAAGAACCCCGGCCAGAGTGCCGGGGTTTTTTATTGGGTTTCTGCATCCCCGCGAAAGCGGGGATCCTGTGGGCATTGTGCGCGCCGAAAGCCGCAGGGATCCCCGCTTTCGCGGGGATGACGGTATGGGGTGAAGTGGGGTGCATTTGACAATTATTCGCAATCGCCTTACCATATTCAAATCTTGCGCGAAAGACCGGCACCAACCCGTTCATAACCTTGAGTGGACCCCATGCTGTACGAAACCGAATTCCGCACCCTGAAAGCCATCCATGCGCGCCTGCCTGAAGCACAGCGCGAAATCGTGAGCGTGCTGGCGGCGCTGCCGCCGCTTGCGGTTGTCGTCTATGGCGCGGTGCTGGTGCCGCTCGGCATTATCGGGATCGGCGGTTTATTGACGCTCAGCGTCACCTCGACGCTCGCAACGGGCGCGATGATGGCGCAGGCGACAGGGCAGCTGGACGCGCAAAAACTCGCGGCATTGCCGAAGCGCGTATGGCAGGCGCTTGAAAAATCCTTCACCAGCCCCGATACCGCTTCCGCCCCGCAACCCGCCGCCAGCGCGCCCGCCGCGACCGCGCAAGCCGCGCCCGATGCTGCCGTCATCACCATGCAATCGCCCTTCAACACCGCCGCGCTCCGTACGGTCGCCGCCGCCAACGATGCCCCGCGCAAAGCTCCGAAACCGGCGGCCAAGGGCATGGCGACCGCAAAATGACCTGTTTTTAAAGGGAAAAAGCCCCTTAAAAGCCCGAGAAAAGCGTGGTTGCAATCTTATGGGTACTTTGATACATTCCCCGCCTGTACCAGAAGTCGGACTGTAGCGCAGCCTGGTAGCGCACTTGCATGGGGTGCAAGGGGTCGAAGGTTCAAATCCTTTCAGTCCGACCATTTTTCCCACATTTTTGAAACTTTCGCGGGAAAGCCCGAAGCGCCGCCATGTCCGACGAAAAAATCACCCAGATACAGGAAGTCCTCGCGCATCAGGAGCAGGAGATTGCGACGCTCAACCAGATGGTCACGAAACAATGGGATGAAATCGATTTGCTGAAAAAACAAATTCGCAAATTGCAGGGTTCGTTGCAGGAAGTGACCGAGAACCAGACAACATCCACCGCCGAACAGGCCGCGCGCGACAAGCCGCCGCATTATTGATCTGAATTATTTCCCGCGCAGGCGTTTGCGGTTTTCTTCCACCGCTTTGCGGTAGGGGCGCAGGGCGGAGGTTAATCCCTGCAATTGCGTTTCAAGAATGGCGCTGGCATCCGTCGCGCCCTTGAGCGTCGGAAAAAAAGCGGGCAGCGATGCAAATGCCGACTGATTGAGCGTCAGCGCCAGCGAGATTCCGGCCACGAATTTTTCATGCCACATGCGGCTGATTTCGGCCATATCGAACGGCGCTTCGCCGCGCATCGAACGGCCCAGCATATCCATGCGGCGCGTGATGACTTCGCCCGATCCCAGCATCATCTGGCCTGCTTCAAACCACAGCGCCATGCTGCGGCTGAACAGGTCGCCGGCGGGCGCGGGTTTGCGGGGCGAGGGGCGTTTTTTGGGCATCGGCATCCTTGTTAACCTTTGGCGTAATCTAAGTCATTGATAGTCCATAGGCAAGGGAATTATTTGACATAAATAATATGGTCGGCTATAAAAAGGGTCAAGCCCGCTGCCAAAAACGGGCACGATTTTTACAGGAGCGTGTGATGGCTGAACGGTACAGAAAAGAAAACGATTACACCATTTCTGCAATTCAGGATTTGCCGAGCGGCGGTTTACTGACGCGCCAGTTCAACTTCGCCGCCGAACAGGTCACCACGATTTACGAACGCAAGGCCGAGAAGGAACATAGCCTCGGCAGCTACGGCAGCGACCCCAAGGCCACGGCCGTTTCCGTCGCGCTGTCGTCGCAAATGACCATCCAGAAATTCAGCGAGCTCGACAGCCAGGCTGAGGTCGAGATCATGCGCGCGAAACTGCTGGCCGACGGCGGTAAAATTCCGGAAGCCGCGACCGGAAAGCAAAAAATCGCGCCCGCAAAACTGACGGGCTAAAGAACAGTGACTCAAGACACCAACGAACAAATCCGCGACCGCTATATCGGCGAATACATCGCCGATGCAGGCGCGAACAAGCCCGGCATCCTCGGCAAAATCTGGCGCAGCGCGCGGTCTATCAAGGAACATCTGGATGTCGTCAAAAAGGCCGATCCGCAGGCGCATGCGCTGCTGTATGTCGGCGCGGCTGTTATGATGCTGTCGCTGCTGGGCGGTGCGCCGGCCATCGGCGTTGCGGTGGTGGCCGCGGGCATCGGTTACACCGGCGGGCTGGTCCGCGCGAATGGCGAAGTGCGCCGCGAAGCGGAAACTGCACTCACGCGCGATATCGCGGACGGTACACTCGCAGCACGTTTTGCTGCCGATACCCAAAAACCCGGTCTGCAGCCGCAACAGATTTCCACGTTGCAGCAACGCGGTCAGGCGGCGGCACAATTCGCAGCCACGGCCGATAGCGCCGCGCCCGAAGCCGACCCGCTGCCCGCAATGCGCGGCATCGAACGCCCGCATGGCCGCAATTTCGGCTAATCCCGCGCCCGTTGACATTACCAGCCGGAATGCGTACTACGGGAGAAATCCATTAAACCCCTGAAGCAGACAGGCTCCGCGCAGGGCTCGAAACGGGTAATGCCTTGAAAATTTTCCGCGACGCCGACTGGATCGACCGCGAGCGCATCATGCGCTGGGGTGTTCCGTTCGCCATCGCCTTCCTGCTGTTCCTCGTCTGGGATTTTTCCGCGCATTCCGTGCGCGGCGTCACCGACGAAGCGGGCGAGCATATCGGCCGCGATTTCATCAATTACTGGTCGGGCGCGAAGCTGGCCGTGGATGGCAAAGCGGCCATCGCCTATGACCTGAAGGAATACTATAAATTCCAGCGCAGCGTGACCGGCGACGGGGGCGAGTTCAAGCTTTACAGCTATCCGCCCGTCATGATGCTGCTGACGCTGCCGCTGGCGCTGTGTTCATTCCTGATCGGCTATTTCCTGTGGACGATGGGCGGTTACGCCTTGATGGTGAAAATGCTGTCGCGCGAAGTTTCGCAGCGCGTCGCGCTGGTGGCGGCGATTGCCGCGCCCGCCTGCCTGCTGAATTTGCAATCCGGCCAGAACGGTTTTTTCACGGCGGCGCTGCTGGCGGGCGGGCTGACGCTGCTGGGGCGCAAACCTGTCATCGCGGGCATCCTGTTCGGGCTGCTGTGTTACAAGCCGCAGCTGGGCCTGCTGCTGCCGGTGGCGCTGGCGGCGGGCGGGCATTGGCGCAGTTTCATATCGGCCGGTGTAACCGTCGTTGTGCTGGTGGCCTGCAGCACGCTGATGTTCGGTATGGAAATCTGGCCCGCGTTTTTGCAGCAGATGAAGGAACAGGGCGACCTGCTGGCGCGCGGCACCACGTTGTGGCCGCGCATGCCCAGCGTTTATTGCGCGCTGCGCCTGATCGGTGTTGATTCCGCCATCGCGTATGCCGCGCAAATTATCGCGGCGCTGGCGGCGGTTGCGGGTGTCGTGATGGCATGGCGCAGCAAAGCTCCCGATACCGTCAAACATACCGTCCTGCTGCTCGGCATTTTCCTGTCATCTCCGTACAGCTGGGATTACGACATGGCGGTGCTGGTCTTCGGCGCAGCATGGATCGTACAGGCGGCCAATGAAAAATCCCGGGCAGGGGGCTTTCTGCCCTACGAAAAATTCACCTGGCTGCTGGTGATTTTGCTGCCCTTCCTGACGCTTATTTCCCGCTCGCCGGTGCCCGTCAATATCGGGCCCGTCGTGCTGTTCGCCGCGTTTTTCCTCACGCTGCGCCGCGTGCGCGTTCCATAAGTCATAAAATAACAATTCCTTAACCCCGCGGCCAATATACTGGGT